>DATMYG010000089.1:0-16950 GCA_035561055.1 Clostridia bacterium
TTCCGTATTTGCGGGCTTATTTATTGCTTTTGAATGCGTTTTTTAGGCTAATTAATGAATCTCACCCATGCGCCGAGATCAATCCTTTTCGTATTCTTCCGCTTTATACACAACATCCCCATTTATAATCGTATAGATGCAGTGGGTGAACACCTCCAATGGATTTCCGTCAAAAACGGCAATGTCCGCGTCCTTTCCCACTTCCAGGCTTCCAACTCTGGAAGCGACGTTACATATCTCGGCGGCGTTAATTGTGATCGCTTTGAGCGCTTCCTCGACGCCCAGGCCTTCTTTGGCGGCTATGCCCGCACACAGCGCAAGGCATTGGATTACGGATACGGGGTGGTCGGTCATAATGGCGACCTTAACCCCCGCCTCGTGCAGTATTCCGGCTGTTTTAAAATCCATGTTTTTGATTTCGGCCTTGTTTCTCGAGGCGAGGCTTGGCCCGAGGATCGCGGGGAATCCAGACTCCTTTATCTCGTCTTTTATCAGATGCCCTTCGGTACAGTGATCCAAGGTCATCCGAAGGTCAAATAGTTTCGCGATCCTGATTGCCGTGAGGATATCATCGGCCCTGTGGACATGGGCCTTTAGCGGAATTTCTTTTTTAAACACGGGAATCCAGCAATCCAGCCTGAAATCGTATTTAAACCCGTCTTTGCCGGCTTGCTTCTCTTCCATGTATCTTTGCGCCTTTTCAAGCTCCTCCCGGAGCATCGCCCCCGCGGACATGCGGGTGGAGGGCATCATATTATTGTCCCCGTAATTCCTTTTGGGGTTTTCGCCCAAGGCGACTTTCATAGCCGCCGGTTCCAGCACAACCATATTGTCTATGCATCTGCCCTGGGTTTTAAAAAATACAAACTGGCCGCCGACCACGTTTGAGCTTCCGGGCCCCGCCATTACGGAAGTGATCCCGGCTTTTATCGCGTTATGAAACGCGGGGTCCATTGGATTGATGGCATCGATACCTTTAATAAACGGCGTAATAGGTTTATTGACCTCGTTTGTATCATTGCCCTCCGTTCCGACCCCCTCCTCCTGTATGCCGATATGGCAATGGGCGTCTATCAGGCCGGGCGTCACCCAGCATCCTTGGGCGTCAATCACGATAGAATCGCTGTTTTCGCCGATATCGATATTCTCCGCAATTTTCTTTATTTTTGCTTTTTCAGTTAACAGGCAGCCCCTTTCATAGACTTTTCCGGCCATCGTTATGATCTTTGCATTTTGAATAATCACAAGGCGCTCCCAATTAAGTATTTTTTTACGTAGAATACTATCCCCTTTCCTACAAACATTAATCATGAATATCGGAAAGGAGATGTGTTATGGAAGAAAACCAGAACAGGAATCAGAAAAACCTGAATGACGAGCAGAAGAATCGGAACAATGATCAAAGGAACAAAAACAACGATCAGAAGAACCGAAACAATCAGAATTGCCAGAACAGGCAAAACGAAAACCGATAAGCCTTTACCTTTATTCGCTGTCAGCCTGAACAAGGAGCCTGTGCTCCTTGCTCAGGTTATTTGTTACTCCATATCCTAATTAATAAACCGGCGGACTGTGGAATCCGTGCTACGGTGCGAGACATATAGGCGAATCGCCCCAATCGTCGCAAAACTTAAAACTTATCGGTCGCCACGCGCTCGACGATGTTCGTGTTTTCGACCGAGTTTAACGGGTTATTCGCCGGCCCCTCGACGATCTCCCCCTCGTATGTAAAACGCGAGCCGTGGCACGGGCAGTCCCACGTTTTTTCAGCGGAATTCCAATTCAATTCGCATCCCAAATGCGTGCATGTGGTATCCACCACGTGTATGACCCCCGCTCTATCTTTGTATGCGCCAGCCCTGTGCCCGTCGATTTCCACCACTTTGGCTTCCCCTTTTTCCAAATCGATATCATCCGGCAGCGGCGCGAGCTTCCCTCCCAAAAGCTGTCCGACGACGTTTGCGTTCTGAACGACAAAAGTGCCGATCGCGGCCCCGGTCGCCATTCTTGACGGGGCGTAGACCTCTTTCCAAGGGCTGTCGCCTTTTGCGATCAGGTCCCTGATCAGATGCGCCGAGGCGATCGCGTTGCTCATTCCCCATTTGCCGTAACCCGTGGCGACGTAAATATTGGGGGTATCCTTGACATAATGCCCCACGTAGGGAACGCCGTCCAAGGTCATGCAGTCCTGGGTTGACCAGCGATAGGGTATATCCTCTACCGTAAAGATTTCATCCGCAAAATCCATCAGGTTTTCATAATGCAGGATCGTATCTTCCCCCTGTCCGGTTTTATGCTTCTCCCCGACGACCAGGATCAGCTCGCCGTCTTCGTCGGGCTGGCAGCGCAAAGAGCGCGACGGATCTTCCGCGCTGATATACATTCCCCCGGGGTATTTTTCCTTGGCCCTGACGCCCAGGACATAGGACCTGTCGATATAGATCCTTGCGAAATACAAACCTTCCTTGTTGATGAAAGGATAATGCGAAGCGATGACGACCCGGTCGGCCGTCACCTTGCTGCCGTTTTGCACAACGATGCCGAGTTTTTCCTTTTCCTCCAGCTCGACCGCCCTGCTGTTTTCAAAAATAACTCCCCCATTGTGTTCGACCTCCTTTACCAACGCCTGAAGGAATTTCAGCGGGTGGAACTGCGCCTGATTTTTAAAGCGAATTGCCGCCTCGATGGGGATTTCAAAAGGGATGCTCTCGGCGAATTCCGCCTTGATGCCGAGCTTTAGGGCAGCCTCTATTTCTTTGTCGATCTTATCCCTGTTCCCTTCCGTTTGCGTATAAACATAGGCATCCTGCTCGGATAGGTCACAGTCGATGCTCTGCTCCTTTGATATTTTCCGGACCCAGCGGATTGCGGCCTCGTTGGCATCCGCATATTGCTTGGCAAGATCTCTTCCGAATTGGTTGATCAGCTTGTCATAAATTAAAGAATGCTGAGAGGTCAATTTGGCGGTGGTATGGCCTGTGGTAGCCCTCAATATCCGCTTCGCTTCGATTACCGCGACGCGCAGGCCCTCCAACGTCAGCAGGTAAGCCGTCGCGATGCCCGCAATGCCCCCGCCCACGATTGCGACATCCGCATCAAAATCCCGATTCAGCGAAGGATAATCGGTTTCAGGCGTGGACGCGATCCAGTAGGAAGTGGGTTTTTCGGCAAGATATATTCGTTTATCCATAGATTTACGCTCCGATGTTTTTGCTTATTTTCCGTAGAAATCTATAAGATATTCATCTGCGGCCCACTGCAATTCAAATTGCTCATAGTCAAGAAACGCCGACGGTCGGCGTGCCGATAAGGCGCACGGGTAGAACTCTCCCGCCCCCTCATTTGAAACTACCCTCGCCTTTCGTTCAGCTGTACCGCCCCGTGTTCTTCAAATACGCATATAAACTACCGATGTTTTCGCGTACATGTCGGGCCTCCTCCCTTCAGTTCCAGTGGCTAAGAAGGTATTCCTCGGCCTCGGCGCACCACAGGCCGTTGTTGGCGCGTACAATCTCGTCGAGCGCACCGAAGCGCGCGTCCTCCCGGGCGAGCCTGCCGAAGTCCTCGAGCGCGGTCATCGACATCGAAATATGGTTGTATACAAGCTTTTTGCCGCCGGGGATCGCCGGCAGGTTCAGAATCGTCTCCACCGCCGCGTCGAGCCCGCCGACGTGCGTAATCATCACCGCTGGGTTGATGCGCCCTTCAGCGCTCAGGCGCAGGGATTCCTTGAGGTCCTCCGTGTTGCCGCCGGTCGTGCCAATAATATGCGTGGCGTTGTAATGCACGTCGTACAGGTTCATCCGCGCGCCGAAAGCCTGATCCGTCGGCCCCGCAAAGAAGTTCATGCAGCCGTCGCGCCCCAATATGGCGTTGCCAAGCTCCGCGACCGCCGCGACAGGCGCGAACACGAACACATCGTCAAACCCGCCCGGGGAAAGCGCCTTCAACGCCTCCGCCGGGTTTTCCATCGCGGAAGTATCCACGAAGCGCACATCTACGCCGCTCGCCTTCGCCTTGGTGCGAAAGATAGCCTCCGCGCGGGCGAGGCGGGCCTTGTCGATATCCGTCACAACCGCGAGAGAGGGCCGCCTGTCGCAGTTGAGCGCATAATCGAGCGCGCCGAGGCCCATCGGCCCCGCGCCCGCGACGATGGCGAGCTTCCCACCCTCGACGATGCCCATCAGATGACGGTAATCCCCCATGCGGGTGTGGTAAGCGGCGTGGAACGCGCCGATGCAGCAGCTCATGGGCTCCGCGAGAGACGCTTCATAGTACGCCCTGCCATGATATTCGAGGAAACAGCCGAGCTCCATGACCTCGGGCGGAATGACGCAGTAGGTCGCATTGCCGCCGAAGTACGGGTAGGAGTAGCCGGGCGACCACATGGTGCCCTTGTAGTTGAGCGCGGGCTGCAGGGTGAACTTGGCGCCGACCCTGAACTGGCCTTCGTATTTTTTGCCAACGGCGACGATGTTGCCCGCCATCTCGTGCCCCATGATCGTAGGGTTGTGCGCGACATTCGGCGGCACGCGCTTGTGCGCCTGCCCGAGCGTCGCGCATTTGTATGTGGACATGCACACGCTGTCGGATACGACCTCCACGAGGATTTCATCCTCCTTCAGTTCCGGCAGGTCGAATTCCTCAAGCCTGAGATCCCGCGCCCCGTAGAGGCGCACTGCCTTTGTTTTCATATGCCATCCCCCTGTTCTTCCGACGTTGTGATCGCGACGGCGGAGCGGTATGCCTCGACTTCTTCCCGCGACGGCGGGCTGCTGCCGGGGCGCATCACCTTGGCTGTCGCCACCGCGACGGCAAAGCGCGCCGCTTCCCCGCGATCGCATTCCTTCTCAATGGCGTACAGATACGCCGCCATCATCGCGTCCCCCGCGCCGACGGTGCTCACGGCCTCTACCTTCGGCCCGAAGCCGATGAGTACGCCCGCCTCGTCCGCGAAAATCGCGCCCTTTTCGCCGCGCGACACGATCACATGCCCGATGCCGTATTGAACGAGCGCGCGCGCCGCAAAGACGAGCGTGGCGGTTTCCGTATCCGGCAGGTTCATCATCTCTTTAAGCTCGCGCTCGTTGGGCTTGATGAGGAAGGGCTTGGCGAGCCGCATCTCGCTGAGGCGCCCGCCGTCCAAGTCGGCGGCGACGCGGACGCCCCGCTGCTTGAGCAGGAGCGCCATATCCGCGGAGGCCCTGTCCTCCACGCCGCGCGGCGAGCTACCTGCGAAAAGCACCGTATCCCCCGCCTTGGCGAGCGAAAGGAGCTTATGCTGCAGCGCTTCGAGGTTCCCGCGTTTGACGGGTGCACCCGGCTCGTTCACATCGGTATGGGTATGACGCTCCGGGTCGACGATCTTCAGGTTGGTGCGCGTTTCCCCGTCGGCATACACGAAATCGTGCCGGATGCCCATGTCACCCAGAGCGAACGCGATGGACTTCCCGGCGGCGCCACCGAGTATACCCGTCGCCACGGACTCGCCCCCCAGGGCTTTGAGCACCTTGGATACGTTTACGCCCTTGCCGCCCGGGTCGAGCCGCACGGCCGCCGCGCGGTTCACCTCCCCCACGGCGAAAAAGGGAACCGTGAGGGTCTTATCCAGCGCGGGGTTGAGCGTTACGGTGATGATCATACCTCGCCGCCTCCATCGATCAGATTTTCATAGATAAATGCAGGGTCTTCGGAGTGCTTGATGCCCTCGATGCGCTCCTCGTCGAGCATGATGTTCGCCAGCGCCTGCAGAATGGGCAGATGCTCCTGCTCGAGCCCCGCGATGCCAACTACGAGGCACGCGCGCTCATCCCCGAAGGGCACGCCCTCGCCGATGTAGGTTGTGACGACGTTCTCGCGCTCGAGCATCGCATCCACATAGGCGGGATCGACGCAGCCGCGCGCGACGAGCTGCTCGCCCGCCATGCGGATGGCCTGGTATTTATCCGCCGCACGAAGGCCCGTGCGCACGTCGCCGACCTGCAGGCATTTGAAGCTCCCCGAAGCGTTTTTACCGGATTGACGGCTGTCCATACTGTTCTCCTTACTGTCTGATGACTTCATAATAATACGCGTTGAGCACCCGTTCAAGCGCCGCATAGCATTGTTTCTGGTCGCCCGCGCGCAGCGTTTCCATAACACCTCGCTCTCGGCGATCTCCCTTGAAATCGCGCGCGTGCCGAGCGTCTGCCTGGACGCCGCCTTCGGCGCGAACCTGTTCGGGTATCGGGAATCGGGGGACGGGCAAAAGCCGCGCAGTTAAGCGAACATATATAAAAGACCGGCACTGCGCCGGTCTTTGGGTTTCAGAATAATGCTGCCGCCTTAGAGCCTCTCCACGCCCAGCAGTTCCAGATGCTTGCCGATGTGTGCCGAAAGAAGCGCCGCATATTCGTCCGCGTGTGCGCGCCACAGCTCGTACAGCCGCGTTTTAAATAGGCTCCCCGCATCTTCCCCAGCGCTCAGAATCAGCCCGTAGGTGATGTGGATAAGCTGGCGCGCCTCGTTCAAATCGAACAGCGCGGGCAGTTCGCCATCCGAAAGGGAAGCAAGCGGCGGGATTTTTGAAAGGTCGGTCGTCACATGATAGTAGCGCTTCGCCTCGACAAAATGCGCGAGCGCGAACGCGTGGATTTCGCGGTAGAGGGAGGGTGACACCCGGGCGGTGAGGCGCATCGCCTCGAGCCAGTTGGTGCCGGCCGTCTTCACATGGAAGCGCCCCCGCGTTTCCCTGCCCACGGCGGGGAAGACGGAAAACTTGTCCGACCCCGAATGAACGCTGATCTTGTAGCCAAAGCGCCGCGCGATGGCCGCGTGCACCGCGAACTCCGCCTCGAAGCGCGCAAGGTCGCCGATATAGTCGATGCCTTTCTGGAACTCGCCGCAGAAGCGGGGCGCGACGGTCGCGGCGCTAACGCCGCGCGCGACGAGCTCGCTTGCGACGAAGAAATGCTGCAGGGGCGATGTGGGGGTTTCGGTTTCGTCGATGGAAATCTCAAAATCCACCTTCGCGCCCTTTATGAAGCGTTCGTAGATTGAAACCGCGAAATCGAGCGCCGCGCCGTATATGTGCAGCGTGCGCCTGAGTTGAATGCCGCCGAAGCGGAGCGTTGTTCCCTCGACATCCGCCTCCATGCCGTCGTACTTGCGATACAGCTCCGCATAGGTGTCGGGCAGCGCCTCGACCTCGGCGTCCGTCATGGAGGAAATGTCGTTGCGGATGTGCTCGCTGCAGTCGAGCGTGATCATGGTGTACCCACAGCGGATGGCGTATTCGACCTCCTCGGGCTTTTTCAAATGGTCGCCGTCCGCGCCGAAGCCGCGCCGGAACCCCTCGCGGAATACGGCGAACGAGGCGCAGTCGAGCACATCTTCAAACGTGCGCCCGGTCAGCGTCAGCTCGCGGATGGATTGCTGCGCAAGCACGGGGTACGCGTCGTATCGTTCAAACGCGCGGATATGGCCGGGGCCGGCGATGCCCAGGCGGTCCCCCACGCCGAGCGTGCGCTCTTTGGTGAGCACGGGTGAAGGCGCCGCAAAGGGGAAACGCGCGCGAAGCGCCTCCGCGTTGCCGTGGGTGAGGGGGACGAGGAGCACATGTTCACCCACAGCGCTCACCTGTTCGCCCTCGAACGGGGCGCCGGGCAGGCTGAGCACGAGGCAATCCTCATCGCCGCGATCCGCCATGAGGGCGAAGCCGTCCTGCGCGGGGACGAAAGACTTTTCATACGGCCGCGCGCCGAGCGCGGCGCAGATCTCGCGGATCTTTTCGTAAGCGTATGTCATGGCAATTTCCCTTTCCCGCCCGCGAGGGCGCGACTGTCAAAGCCTAAAGCCGAAGTATGTGACGGCGTTGTTGTAGGAGATATCGCGCACCATGCCGCCCAGCAGCTCCATGTCGGCCGGATATTCCCCGTTTTCCACCCATGTGCCGATGAGCGCGCACAGGACGCGGCGGAAGTATTCGTGCCGCGTGTAGGAAAGGAAGCTGCGCGAATCGGTCAGCATCCCCACGAAGTTGGCGAGCACGGAGCTTTCCGCGAGGTTCGTGAGCTGCTTCTCCATGCCGCGCCGCGTGTCGTTGAACCACCAGGCGCTGCCGTGCTGGAGCCTGCCTGCCGTGCCCGCGCCCTGGAAGCAACCAATGACGGAGGTAATCTGCGCATTGTCCGTTGGGTTGAGGGAGTAGATGATCGTCTTTGGCAGCGCGTCCTCGCGCTCGAGCTCGCCCAGGAACCTGCCAAGGGCCGCGCCGCTGCCCGCAACGCCGGAAACAGCGTCATACCCCGTATCCGGCCCCAACCTTTGATACATGACCGGATTATTGTCGCGCGCCGCGCCGTAGTGGAGCTGCATCACAAAGCCGTACTCCCGATACAGCCGCGCGAGGAAAAGCAAAATCTCGGTTTTATACGCAGCTTCGCCGCGCGAATCCACCGGCTCACCGCGAAGCCCGGCGCCGAACGCTTCCTTCGCCTTTCCCTCGTCCCGCTCGCAGACGATTGCGTCGAGGCCGTGGTCCGCGGTGAGGCAGCCCTGCCGCGAGAAGAAATCGACGCGGCGGCGAAGCGCCTCCTTCACATCCTCAATTGAGGCGATGCGAACGCCCGCGGCGTTTCCGAGCTTCGCCATATAATCCGCGAACGCGAGCTTATTGACGTTGACGGCCTTATCCGGGCGGAAGGCGGGCAGCACGAAGGGCTTGAATCCCGCGTCCTCGCGGATGAGCCTGTGCCATTTGAGGTCGTCCGCCGGATCGTCCGTCGTGCACAGCGCCTTCACGTTCGACTCTTCGATGATGCGGCGTACGCTCAGGGTTTTCAACTTCGCGTTGGTCCTTTCCCATATGACGTCGCACGTTTCGGAGTTCAGCGTTTCCTCCACGCCGAAATAGTGCGAAAGCTCCAAGTGGGTCCAATGGTAGAGCGGGTTGCCGATAAGCTTGGGCACTACGGCGGCCCATGCCCGGAACTTCTCATACGCGGGGGCGTCGCCCGTAATGAAGCGCTCGTCCACACCGTTTGCGCGCATGACGCGCCACTTGTAATGATCCCCGCCCAACCAGACCTCGGCGAGGTCGCCGTAGCGCTTATCCTCGTAGATCGCACGGGGATCGATGTGGCAGTGGTAATCCACGATGGGCATCCGCTCCGCGTGTTCATGATAAAGCGCGCGCGCGGCGGGCGTGGAGAGGAGAAAGTCCTTCCCGATCAGCGTTTGCATGGGTTTTCCCTTTCTTTAACAGAAGCCGCGGCGCTGAAGCGATCGGCGGAGCGCGGCCAGACCTTCGCCCGATAGCGTTAGACCAGGGATGAAATCCAAGGGCGGTTTCACCCTTTGGTTCTATTATGAGCGGGGCGCGGGCCGCGCGCAAGTCAAAACGCGCCGCTCACGTCGGCGCGCCTTTTATAGTGACGGCGGATAAGAATTGTGATAAAATATTAATTTAAGCCGCCATGCTACGATCTGGGCGGACTCTTTTCTTTTTGAAGGGCCTCAAGATTGGCAATATAGGGTTTCAGACGCCGCGCGAACTCCGCGCGGTCGCTTGCGTCCACGGCCGCGTACAGTTTCCTGAGGCGGTACTGCACCGTGCCGGGGGATATGAAACATTTCTCCGCGAGCTCCTGCGTGCTTTTTTCGCCTAAAACGCCCGCAATGAGGGCGAAGTCGAGCGCGTCGCACCGCATCAGGCACGCTTCCAGCCGCCGCAGCCACATGAGGGAAGCATCCCGCGCCATGCCGTACGACGGTGCGGGCAGGGACTGCGGGGTGGCGTTGCCCGGAATGGGTAGGAAGGCCGTGCTGCCACGCGGGATGATTTTATACGGTATGGTGACGCCGGCGGAAACGACGTTTGCGTTTTCCTCGATCAGGCTCCACAAGCCGAGCGTCTGCACGCCCATTTCATAATAGTCGAGCGTAGAGGTGGTGAGCGTGGGCGAGGCGCAGGAGCCGACGAGCAGATTGCCCGAGCCCGCGACGAACAGCTCCTCCGGCACGCGGACGCCGCGCTCCCCCGCCTCCGCGATCAGGCGGCAGGCGATATAATCGTTGGTGCAGAGCACGCCGTCGTAGAGGGAGACGTTTTCAAAAAAGCGGGAAATGCAGTGATCCAGGCTTCCGTTGAGATCGTACACATCGCGCGTCTCTTCGACAGCCAGGCGATACTCCCGCGCCGCGGACACAAACGCGTGGCGGCGCACGCCGTCGTTGACGAGGTTCGCCTCATACCCGAGGGAGGCGAGCCGCGTCCTGCCACAGCTGCAAAAATACCGCACCATGTCGCCGACCAGCGCCTCGCGGTTGATCAGCGCGCCGCTGACGTCCGGCCCGAAGTCGTTGGGCGTGGGACCCATCAGCACCGCCCTGACGCCGCGCTCGCGCATTTGGGAAACAAGAAAACTCGTCCACTCCGAATCGGAGGCGATGAGCACGAACGTACGCAGGTCCAAAAGTTCCTCGAGTTCCCTCGCGCTCCCGCTCAGGCGGATGGCGACCTTGCGCCGCGCCGCCGCATGGCGCAATCCCGCGAGGCTTTTCATAAACCAGACCGAAGAAGCGTAGTCGGGCTCGACGAGCGCATACAGCGTTTTTTCCGGCATGTGCGATTCCTCCCCCGCCTACGATGCGATTCCCTGGCCGAACGGCAGATTCCTAACGCTGCTTATTTTATCATTTCCCCCGCGCGCTGTCTTGTCTTTTACGGAGCATCCCCCTCTCAAGGCGCTTGCTTGGGTAGTCTCACCGTAAACGTGCTGCCCTCCCCGGGCGCGCTCGTCACGGCGATGCTCCCGCCGTGCGCGCGGACGATGGCCTGCGCGATGGTCAATCCGATGCCAGAGCCGCCCGTTTCGCGGCTGCGCGACGCGTCCGCGCGGTAAAACCGCTCGAAGATATGAGGCAGATCCTTCTCCGGGATGCCGACGCCGGTGTCCCGCACAGTCAGGATCGCTTCGTTGTCGGTTTCATCCGTTTCCACGTCGATGCGCCCGCCCTCCGGCGTGAACTTGAGCGCGTTGGCGAGGAGGTTGACGACGACCTGGCCGATTTTGTCGCGGTCCGCATAGACTAGGACTTCCCCGCCGCCGAGCGCGCAGGAAACGCCCTTCTCCCTGAGAGCCCCTTCGAAGGTCGTTACAATCCGCCGGGCAAGCGCGCTGAGGTCGAAGCGCTCCGCGTTGAGCGCAAGCCGCTCGCCGTCGTACCGCGAAAGCTCGCCCAGCTCGTTTACGAGCTTGCCGAGCCTGAGAATTTCCTCCCTGCAGCTTGAAAGCCGCGCCGCGTCCGCCTCCCAGACGCCGTCGATCATGGCTTCGACATGGCTTTGCAGCGTAGCGAGCGGGGTGCGCAGTTCGTGCGCGACGTCCGCCGTGAGGCGCTTTCTCAGGCGGGATTGCTCCTCGAGCGACCCGGCCAGGCTGTTGATGGAGCTTGTGAGCGCGACGATCTCCCGCGTGTTCGAATGGGCGGGTACGCGCCCGGCATAGTCCCCGGCTGCGATCCTTGCGGTTGCCCGTATGGCGTCCGCGATCGGGCGGGAGAGCAGCCTGGCAAGGTAGGCTCCCAGAAGCAGGCAGGCCAGCATGGAAACCCCCGTCGCGGCCAGCAGCAGGCGGTTGAAGCCGGCCAGAAGCTGCAGATCCGCGTCGCTGTAAAAATACGGCCCGTAATAGCCGATGGCGATGGTGCCCGCGTTCTGCTCGCCCACGGTAACCGGGCGCTGCGTTTCCTCATAGCCGCCCTGAAAGCCCGAATCGTAAGCGCGCATGTTCTCGGCCATGTTCTCGAGGATATTCAGGCACATGCCGTTGTTGTGCTCCTGCGCGTCCCAAACGACGTCGCCCTGCGCGTCCGTCACGCGCAGGATCAGTCCTTCGCTGAGCATATGCATGCCGGCCTCCTCGAGGCTCATCGCATCCCAAGCGTTGCTCGAGCGCGTGTAGATCAGCGAAATCTGATCCACCGCCTGCTCGATGGTCCTATTGAGCCTGCCTACGGCATATCGCTCGAACTGCCTGCCGAAAATGAAGTTGGCGAGCACGCCGACAAGCGCGAGGGAAAACAGCGCGACCGTCAGAAAGGCGATGGTGAGTTTACTTTTCAGGTTCATCGTTTTCATGTAAATGCCTCGCCGAAGCGGTAGCCCACGCCGTGTACCGTAAGGATGTAGCGCGGTTGCCTCGCGTCCGGCTCGATCTTGTGGCGGATGTTTTTCATGTGCGTGTCGATCACGCGGTCGTACCCGTCGAAATCGTCGGGCAGGGCGAAGCGGATCAGCTCGTCCCGCGTGTACGTCCGGCCCGGCCGACTCGCGAGCGCGAGGAGCAGCCGGTATTCGCTCGGGGTGAGCGCGACGGCTTCGCCGTCCCGGAAGACGGCGCGGTTCCGGACGTCGATCACAAGCTCGTCCCTGTTGAAGCTGAGCTCGTCGGCAAGCGGCGTGCCCTCGCCCTGTGCCCTTCGAAGGACTGCGTGCACGCGCGCGACCACCTGGCGGGGGCTGAAGGGCTTGGTCACATAATCGTCCGCGCCGATGCCAAGGCCCGCGAGGACGTCCTCCTCCCCGGTTTTCGCGGTCAGCATGATGATGGGCGCGCGGGAGCGCTTGCGTATCGCGCGGCACACCTCCTCGCCCGAGAGCCCAGGGAGCATGAGGTCCAGGAGCACGAGCGCCGGGGCAGTCTCATCGAAGAGGCGCAGCGCTTCGGAGCCGTCGTACGCACAGGCGACCTGAAAGCCCTCCCTCTCGAGATAGGACCGGAGCACCTGCGCGATTTTCACCTCGTCCTCCACGACGAGTATCGTGTTTTTGTCTGCCATGTTCCCCTCCAGAGCCGTCGCGCGCGAAACAACCGCGTCAGGGTTCAAGCGCGTAGGGCTTGAGCAGCACGTCGAAATCCTTGCCGGCCTCGTCCTGCATGGTGACGAGCGCCCAGCCGGACACGTTTGCCACATCCACGCCGAGCGCGCGAAGCGCCGCCGCGTCGAGTACGAAGATGATGTCCTTATCGTTATTCGTATAATCCTTCGCCCACTCGAACTTGCCTCGGGGCAGCACGACGCCGAAATGGTCGAGCGCCTGATGGTAGGTCAGAAGAGCCGGATCGTACGCCGCCGCATCGAGCAGCGCGTCGGCAAAATCAGCGTGCGCACTCGTCCCCTCGCCGTAACCGGCGACGATGTAGAGCGCCGCGCCATCCGCACGGTAGCCCTCCGTGAGTTTATCGGCATCCAACCCCGCGTCAAGGAACGGCTGGAGCGGCGTTTCGATGAGCACATCCTCGTCGCCGGACTGTTCAAAGTCGCGGCTGACGAGCAGCGCGGTTTCGCCGTCCACGCTCAGACGCATGTAGAGATCGGATTCGTCTCCGGCGAGCAGCGTGGGATAAGCGCTCAGGATGCCGTCGAGCGATCCCTCGCTTTCGGTCCGCACGACGTCCAGCGCGGCGCAGCCCGAGAGAAGCAGCGCGGCGGCAAGCAGGGAGAGAAACGGTATCAGAGACCTTTTCATCGTATGATAACCTCCAAATGGTCAGTCCTTCAAGCGGAAGCGCTTCAGGCGAAGCGCGTTGGTGACGACGGAAACGGAGCTGAGCGCCATCGCCGCCCCCGCGAACACCGGCGTGAGCAGCGGCCCGCCGAACGCGTAGAACAGGCCCGCCGCGAACGGAATGCCCACGACGTTGTAGAGAAACGCCCAGAACAGGTTTTGACGGATGTTGCGGATGGTTGCGCGGCTCAGGGCGATGGCAGCGCAGACGGCCGTAATATCACCGCGCATGAGCACCACGTCCGCCGATTCAACGGCGACGTCCGTGCCCGTGCCGATAGCCATGCCGACGTCCGCCTGTACGAGCGCCGGCGCGTCGTTGATGCCGTCGCCCACCATGGCGACGCGCTTGCCCTGCCTTTGCAGCTTCTCTATCTCCGCGGCCTTGCCGTCCGGCAGCACGTCGGAGAGCACGTGATCGATGCCCACGCCGCGCGCGACCGCTGCGGCGGTGCTCGCGTTGTCCCCTGTGAGCATATAGACCTCCAGCCCCATGCTCTTCAGGCGTTCCACGGCTTGCCCGCTCGTGGGCTTAACCGTATCCGCGGCGGCCATGAGAGCGGCGAGCGCGCCGTCCACGGCGATGTACATCAGCGTTTTACCCGCGCCCGAGAAAGCCTGCGCATCCCCCGCGCTTCTGGAAATATCGATTCCGTTTTCGGCCATGAGTTTCCGGTTGCCCGCCAGTACGCGCTTGCCGCCGACCTCGGCCTCGATGCCGCGCCCCGCGAGGGCGCGGAAGCTTTCCGGCGAGGCGAGAGGGAGCGCGCGGCTTTCGGCGGCCTCGACGATGGCGCGGGCGATGGGATGCTCCGAGCCGCGCTCGGCGGACGCGCTCAGCGCGAGCACCCCCGCCTCGTCTGCCGCCGCGTAAAGCCTGACGTCCGTCAGCTGCGGCTTGCCAAGCGTGATGGTGCCCGTCTTGTCGAACACGACGGCGTCCACGCGGTGGGTCGTTTCCAGCGCTTCCCCGCCCTTGATGAGCACGCCGAGCTCCGCGCCCTTGCCCGTGCCGACCATGATGGCCGTGGGCGTGGCGAGGCCGAGCGCGCAGGGGCAGGCGATGACCAGCACCGTGACGAAGATGTTGAGCACGAAGTCGAAATCCTTGCCCGCGATCGCCCACGCTACGGCGGAAAGGAGGGCGACGCCCAGCACGACGGGCACGAAATATCCCGAAATGACGTCCGCGAGCTTGGCGATGGGAGCCTTTCGCCCCTGCGCCTCTTCCACGAGGCGTATGATTTTAGATAGCGCCGTGTCCTCGCCGACCCTGGTAACCGAGAAACGCAGCAGCCCTTCCCCGTTGATGCTGCCGCCTGTGACGGCGGAGCCGGGCTGTTTTTCGACGGGCAGGCTTTCGCCGGTGAGCATGGATTCGTCCACGCTGGAGGCTCCCTCCGTCACAACGCCGTCCACGGGGATGGCGGAGCCGGGGCGCACGAGCACGATGTCACCGGGCGCGACCTCGTCGAGCGAAACCTCAAGCTCGACGCCGTCCTTGACGACGACGGCGGTTTTCGGCCTGAGATTCATGAGCTTTTTGATCGCCTCGGAAGTTTTGCTCTTGCTTACGGCTTCCAGGTACTTTCCGAGCATGACGAGCGTGACAACTACGGCCGCGGACTCAAAATACAGGTGCTGCGCGAAGCCGAAACTGCCAAGCGCGATTTGAACGGTTGCGTAGACGCCGTACAGAAACGCGCTGCCCGTGCCGATGGCAACCAGCGTATCCATATTTGGCGCGCCCTTGAAGAGCGTGCGCATGCCCACGCTGAAGAAGCGGGAGCCCGCAACGAGCACGGGCGCGGTCAGCACGAGCTGGAATAGCGCGAAGACGAGCGGGTAGCGGTGCGGGCTCATGAAGCCGGGCAGCGGCAGGCCGAGCGCCGGGAACATGTGCGACATGGCGATGTATAGAATCGGCAAAGCGAACGCTATGGCGACGGCCAGCCGGATGCGCATAATCCCAAGCGCCTTCTCGTGGCGCGCGCGGTCGGCATCCTGCGCGTCTTCCCCCTGAAGCTCCAGCGGGGTATAACCCGCCTGCGCGATGGCCTCGCGTATCTGCGAAAGCTTGACGGCCGCCGGGTCGTAGGCGAACACGGCGCGCCCCGTCGCGAGGTTGACCGAAACATCCGAAACGCCCGCGAGCTTTTTGAGCGCGCGCTCGACCGCCGCCTGGCAGGAGGCGCACGTCATGCCCTCCACGGCAAGCTCCGCGCGCTTGCCCGCGGGCGGGGCGACGAGGCCGTACCCCGCGTCCTCCACCGCCTTTTGCAGCGCGTCAAAGCCGGCGGTCCGCTCGTTGTAGCGCACGGTGAGCTTTTCCGCGGCGAGGTTCACCTCGGCCGACTCGACGCCGGGCACGTTCCCCGCGGCCCGCTGGACATGCGCGGCGCACGCGGAGCAGCTCATGCCGGTGATGGAATAACTGGCTTCTCTCATTTCATTCTCCTGACTGCGCGCAACACGCGCGGTGCTTTCTGGCCGGTAATATTTGCCTAATCTTAAATTATCACGGATTCGCGAGGGAATCTAGGCTGTCTACAACGAGTATTTTACCCGGAATCATGCCCATCCAGCAAGAGTAGGACACGAGGCGCGATTCGTCCGGCGTAAACGAAAAGACGTTTTCGCCCGCTTCGAGCGGCTGCTCGATGCCGTAGGCGGGCATCACGACCGTGGCGTTGCAGCCCGTGATCGCCTTTTTGTCGGCAACGATGGTGAACTCGACGGGCACGCCTTTTTCCACGATGATGTACGGGTAGTGCGACGCGCTCAGTTCGGTTGTAACCGTTTGCACGCCGTCCCCGATCGTCGCCGCGACGTAGCCCTTTTTGAGCGCTTTCTGGATAACGTCCGCGGTTTCGTCCCCGGCGGACGCGCTCTGCGTCGGCGTGGGGGCGGCGGTTCCTTCATTCGTCCCGGGAGAAACCGTCGGCCCGAACAGCGCGCCCGCGTTGCAGGCCATGATCACGGCGAAAAAGAGGATCAGCACTGCTCCCACGCGCTGAATGACGCGGGTGAACCTGCCCTTGAGAAAGGAGAACGCCACGCCCGCGCCGAGCATGAGAGGCACGGTGCCCAGCGAGAAGAGCAGCATCGAGAGCCCGCCCGTGAGCGCGGAGCCAGTCGCCAGCGCATAAAGCTGCATCGCCTGCATCGGCCCGCAGGGCATAAGCCCGTTGAGCAGACCGACGACGAACGGGCCTTTTCCCGCCTTTGCGCGGTCCGTTTTCCTAAAAAGGAACGCGGGCAGGCGCGGCGTGAGCCACCACGGCAGCCAGCCCAGCATGGAAAGGCCCATGAGCAGCATGAACAGCGCCGCGAGCGCAAGTATGACGGCCTTCGCGGTCCCGCTCAGGAACAGCACGGAACCAAGGCCGCCCACGAGC
>DATMYG010000090.1:0-3839 GCA_035561055.1 Clostridia bacterium
GGTCGCGATGATAAACGCGTCCGCGGTGTAGGTTTCGTCCCCCGCGCGGAGGGAATGCGCATCGAGAAACGAAGCGTCGCCTAGTACGACGCTTACGCCGTTGGCTTTAAGAAGCGATTGTACGCCGGAGACGAGCGTATCCACGACCTGCCGCGTGCGCGCGCGCGCCGCTTCGAGGTCGAGCGATACGCCTTCAGCGCGCACGCCGTAAAAGCCCGCGCTTGCCGCGTCGCGGAGTACCCCGGCGGTACGGTAGAGCGTTTTGGTCGGGATGCAGCCGTGGTTGAGGCAGGTGCCGCCGACGCGCGCGCGCTCGATCAGGGCGACGCGCTTTTTAAGCTGCGCGGCGCGGATGGCCGCGACATAACCGCCGGGACCGCCGCCTATGACGATGCAGTCAAAATGTGGCATGGACCCTCTTCATTGCCAGTCGGTGCCGTTGAGTAGGCCGATGACTTCATTCAGGAACCTGCCGGCCGGCGCGCCGTTGAGCGCGCGGTGGTCGTAGGTCAGGCAGAGGTTCATGACCGGTTCTATGAACACGTCGCCGTCCCTGGCAACCGGCATGTCGCGGAGCTTGCATACGCCGAGGATCGTGGTCTCCGGCGGATTCAGGATCGGCGTAAACAGAGTGACGCCCGCCATGGCGAGGTTCGTCACGGTCGTGACTGTCCCGCCGAAATCGCCTTCGGTCAGCTTTCCGGCTTTCGCGCGCGCGGCGAGATCCTCCAGATCTATGCAGAGCGCGCGCAGCGTCTTTTGATCCGCGTCGCGCACCGCGGGGACAAGTAGGCCCTTTTCGGTGTCGATGGCGACGCCGATGTGGACGCCCGCGGGCAAAATGAAGTTCTTCCCGTCGGAATACTGCATGCGCACGTCCTCGCGGCGCGCGAGCGCGCGGGAGAGCGCATGTAGGATCATCGCCGTGTAGGAAAGCTTGATGCCTTCAGCGGCGTATATGGGCTTGAGGCGCCGGTATGCCGCGACGAGCGGGGCGAAGCCGCTTTCGACGCAGACGGCGGTCTGCGCGGCATTCTCCAGGCTCTTTTTCATGGCGGCGGCGGTCGCGCGTTGGATGCCGTTCATCGGAATGACGCGCGCCTGCGCGGCGGGCCTGCCGTGCGCCCTGACGTCCGCGACGGTGACCATATTTAGGAGGCCCGTGCCCCGGATGTGGGAGCAGGAGAGCCGGAGCTTATCCGCAAGCATCCTTGCGCGCGGCGTAATTCGGACGGGGCTGCCGGGCGTGCTCGGCGCGGGGGATTGCGCGGCCAAGCGCACGTCGTCGATCGTGATTTCACCGGTTCGCCCGGTCGCGGGAATGTTTTCGGCGTCCAGGGCGCGCGCGGCGATAACCGCCTTGGCGCGCGGCGTCGCGGGGATGGTGGAAGTGTTTGAATGCTCCGGCGCCTCCGGTTCCTGCGGAGGGTCCGCCTGGGCGGGGGAAACCGGCTGCCGCGCGTCGCCCGTCTCTTCGCTCGCTATGCCGACGAGGCAGATGGGCGCGCCGCAGGGCGCGGACTCGCCGGGCTGGAGATAATATCGCAGCATGATCCCGTCGGTTGAGGCGAGCGCGTCGTTTGTAAGCTTTTCGGCTTCGATCACGGCGATGGGTTCTCCGCGCCTGACCGTGCCGCCGACCGGCACGAGCCATTCGGTGAGCACGCCCTCTTCCATGGACAGGCCGAATTTCGGCATCCTTTCCGTTGTTGCCATAGCGCTTATCCCTAAAATGCCACCGCCGCCTTGGCGGCGCGGACGATGTCGACGGGGCTGAGCATATAGTAATCCTCCAGCACCGGCGCGAACGATACAGGAACATCAAGGCACGTAACGCGCCCGACCGGCGCGGAGAGGTACTCAAAATACTTTTCGTTAACCATCGCGGAAATCTCTGCTGCCCAGCCGCCGACCTTCGGCCCTTCCTGGGCGACGACGAGGCGGCTCGTCTTTGCGACCGATTCCGCGACGAGCGCTTCGTCGTACGGCTTGATCGTACGAAGGTTTACAACCTCCGCGGAAATGCCGCCCTTCGCAAGCTCCGCCGCGGCCTTGAGTGCCATGCCGACGGTAAGCTGCAGCGCGACGATGGTGACGTCCCTGCCTTCGCGTTCGATCACGCCCTTGCCCAGAGGCAGCGCGTACGGCTCCTCGGGTACTTCGCCCTTGGCGTTGAGCAGCATCTTGTGCTCCAAAAACAGCACGGGGTCGTCGCTGCGGATCGCGGAGATCAAGAGCCCCTTCGCCTCGTACGGCGTGGCGGGGGATACGATCACGAGGCCGGGCGTATTCAAAAACCAGCTTTCGACCGTTGCCGAATGATGGTAGGCGCAGCGGATGCCGGCGCCTTGCGGCGCGCGGATGACGACGGGACAGTTCGCTTCGCCTTGAAACATGAAGTTGAGCTTTGCGGTGCTGTTGACGATCTGGTCGAACGCGACGCCCGCGAAATCCGCGAACATGATTTCTGCGATCGGCCGCAGGCCCGCAATGGCCGCGCCGTTCGCGAGGCCGACGATCGCCGCCTCGGACAAGGCGGTATCGAAGATGCGCTCCGGCCAGCGGTGGTAGATGCCCTGCGTGAGGCCGAAGTCGCCGCCCATTTTGGCGACGTCCTCGCCGAGCACGAAGACGGAATCATCCCGTTCCATCTCCTGAATCATGGCCTCGTTGATGGCCTTTGCATACGATATCGTCCGGCTCATCGCTCTACCTCCACGGGGAACCCCTCGTAAACATGCGTAAGCGCTTGCGAAATTTCCGGAACCGGGCTTTCGATTGAGAAGCGTAGCATATCCTGAATCTGCGCGTTCACGTCCGCCTCGATAGCGCAGAGCTCCTCCTCGGGAACGCCCTCGCGCTCCCTGAGAACGTTTCTTGAAAGGAGCACGGGGTCCCGTTTTTTCCAATAGGCCAATTCCTCTTCGGGACGGTAGGAGGCGGGGTCGCCCGCGAAATGCCCCTGCCAGCGGTACGTTACGAACTCGAGGAGGGACGGCCCGCCGCCGCCTCTAGCGAGCGCAACGGCCTTTTCTGTGGCTTCGACGACGGCTTCGACGTCGTTCCCGTCCACGCGCCAGCCCGGCACGCCGTAGCCGTCGGCCCATTGCCGTAGTTCCTGCTGCGGATGCGCTTCGCGGCAGGGCGTGGAGATGGCGTAGCCGTTGTTGATCAGGCAGTAGACGATGGGGAGTTTCCAGGTAGCCGCCATGTTCATGCTTTCGTGGCAGGTGCCCTCGCCGAGCGTGCCGTCGCCCATGAACACGGCGGAAACGTCGTTCGTACGGCGGTATTTTGCCGCGAACGCGGTGCCCAGGGCCGTCACCACCGTGGAGCCCTGTATGCCGTTGAAGCCGTGGTTGTGGCAGGACCAGTCGTGTACGTGCATGGAACCGCCCCGTCCGCCGTTGACGCCGGTGGCCTTGCCGAATATCTCGGCCATGACGTATTTCGGGTCGGTGCCGCACAATAGGATCGCGCCGTGGCCGCGGTGGTCCGGGTATTTGTAGTCCGTTGTGCGAAGGGCTCTTACCACACCCGCCTGGCAGGCCTCCTGTCCCGTGGAGAGGTGCACAAACCCCGGGATGGTGCCGTTGGCGGCATATTCCCTGACGACGTCCTCAAAGATGCGGATCAGGTACATATCCCGGTAGAGTCCCTTGAGCCGCTCTCGATCCAGAGCCATATCGATCCCTCCGAATATCAATAAAGATAGCGATCTATCGTTTTTCCACGCGGGCGCCGTTTCGGCGACGCCGCACGCGGACGGTATGCAAAACACAGCCGCACGTCCGTGCGGGCCGTTTCGGTTCATTGCTGCCGATCAATCACATATGTGC
>DATMYG010000091.1:0-2871 GCA_035561055.1 Clostridia bacterium
GCGCAATTTGTCCAAAGCGACCTTTTTGCGAATATCCGGGAGCGCTACGACCTCATCGCCTGCAACCCGCCCTATCTCTCCGACGCGGACATGCAGACCCTCCAGCGGGAGCTTGCCTTCGAGCCGCGCCGTGCGCTCTACGGCGGCGCGGACGGGCTCGACTTCTACCGCGCGCTCGCGCGGGAGGCTATGGCCTTTCTCAACCCCGGCGGCGCGCTCGCGCTGGAAGTCGGCTTCGGCCAGGCGGAAACCGTGGCCGCGCTGTTCGCTAAAACCGAGCTGACGCGCGACCTCAACGGCGTCGAAAGGGTGGTGACGGCGTACCGATGAAGCGCGCGCTCGCTCTGGCGTTCGCCCTCGCGCTCGCGCTGTGCTGCGCCTGCGCTCAAAAGGAGGCCGTGACGCCGTTTACCGAAATCACACTGCCCCCGGCGACGGCCGCGCCGGTCTTCGCCCGGACGCCCGCGCCTACGCCGCAACCCACGACCTCCGCCGCCGCGGAGGCGCCCTCCCCTGCGGCCGAGGCCGCCTCGCCCACGCCCGGGGCCGCGTCCGCGACGCTCGGCTTCGTCGGAGACATCATGGCGATGGCGGTGCAGATCTCAGGCGCGAAAACCGAAGCGGGCTACGATTTTTCACAAAGCTTCGCGCCTATGGCGGAGGCCTTCTCCTCTGTGGACTTCCTCGCGGGCAACTTCGAATGTACGCTTGCGGGCGAGGCGGCGGGCTACTCGCAGCCCAAGGAAACCGCGCCCCCCGCGAGCGAGGCGAACCCCATGCCCAAGGCGCCCCTGCAGAAGTTCAGCGCGCCGGACGCGCTCGCGCGCGACCTTCGCGAGGCCGGCTTCGACCTGCTCGCCACCGCCAACAACCACTGCATGGACAAAGGGGTCGAGGGGCTGTACCGCACGGCGCGCGTTATCCGCGAGGCGGGCATAATGCAGCTCGGCACCTATCTGGACGAAGCGGACGCCAAAACCCCGCGCGTCGCCTCCGTCAATGGCATCCGGGTCGGCTTCGTGGCGGCGTCGGCGCTCATCAACTCCGGCGTGCCCACGCTCACGTCCGCTGAGCGGGAATACGCCGTCGCAAAGCTGGAGGATATGGAAAGCATCGCGGCCTCCATCGCCGCGTGCCGCCAGGCGGGGGCGGAATTCGTCGTTGTGCTCGTCCACTGGGGGGAGGAGCACAGCCAAAAGCAGAACGGAGCGCAGGAGAAATACGCGGACGCGCTCATTGCCGTAGGGGCGGACGCCATCGTCGGCACGCATCCGCACGTGGCCGAGCCCATCGAATGGCGGGAAGGAGAGCGGAACGGGAAGACCGTTTGCGTTCCCGTCGCGTACTCGCTGGGCAACTTCATCTCTAACATGGCGCAAAAAAACGTCAACTACGGCGTCTTCCTCCGACTGACGCTCGAGAAGTCCGCCTCGGGCGAGGTCGTGTGTGCGAAGCTTGCGTATCTGCCGCTGTTGTGCTATCGTGACGAAGTGCACAGGGTTGCGCCGTGCTTTGCGGGCGACGCGGGCGAGGCCGCGCGCGCCTATGCGCACGTAACGGAAGTATGTTCCGGCGCGGACATCGCGCCGATTGCACGGGGAGAGTTGTTTAGCTATGCTCGAAAAGCTTCAATCAATCAAGGCGCGCAGTGAGGAACTGACGCGGCTTATGTCCGACGGCGCCGTCATCGCGGACCAGCAAAGGTTCCGCGAGCTCGCGCGCGAGCTCGCGGGGATCGCGGACATCGTGGAAGCGTACGACGCGTACGGCGCCGCGGCGCAGGCGGCCGCGGAGTGCCGCAAGATGCTCGGGGAGACGGACGACCCCGAGATGAAGGAACTCGTCCGCGAGGAGCTCGCCGCGCTCTCCATTCAGGAGAAGGAGCTCGAGGAAAAGCTCCGCGTGATGTTGCTTCCCAAGGACCCCAACGACGAGCGGGACGTGATGATCGAGATCCGCGCGGGCACGGGCGGCGAGGAGGCGGCGCTCTTCGGCGCGGACCTTCTGCGCATGTACCAGCGCTACGCGGAGCGCCACGGCTTTAAAAGCGAACTGATGTACGAGAATTACACCGAGATCGGCGGCGTCAAGGAGGTCGTATTGAGCCTCGCCGGACGCGGCGCATATTCCCGCATGAAGTTTGAGAGCGGCGTGCACCGCGTGCAGCGCGTACCGGAAACCGAATCCCAGGGGCGTATCCATACGAGCGCGGCGACCGTGGCGGTGCTGCCGGAGGCGGACGACATCGAGGTGGACATCGACCCGGCGGACCTTCTCATCGACACCTATAGAAGCGGCGGCGCGGGTGGCCAGCACGTCAACAAGACCGAGAGCGCGATTCGCATCACGCACGCGCCCACGGGCCTCGTCGTCCAATGCCAGGACGAGCGCAGCCAGCACAAGAACAAGGAAAAGGCCATGCGTGTCTTGAAGAGCCGCCTTCTCGAGCTCTACAGCTCCCGCGCCGCCGAGGCGGAGGCGGGCGCGCGCCGCGCGCAGGTGGGAAGCGGCGATCGCAGCGAGCGCATCCGCACCTACAACTTCCCGCAGGGCCGCGTGACCGACCACCGCGCGGGCGTCACGCTCTATAAGCTGGAGGCATTTATGGACGGGGATATGGATGAAATTATCGACGCGCTCAGTTTGGCGGAGCAGGCCGCCAAACTGGCTAATAACTAATAGTGAATAGTGAATAACTATTTACGCGAACGGGGCAGGCATGGAACGCGAGAGCGAATTAACAAAGCAATCCATCGAATTGGCCGTGCAAGCGGTCGGATTTTACAAATGGCTTGTTTCTGAAAAGAAAGAAGTTGTGATGTCTAAACAGCTTCTGCGTAGTGCGACCTCCACGGGCGCGAACATCCATGA
>DATMYG010000092.1:0-2956 GCA_035561055.1 Clostridia bacterium
CTACCTCGACGGGCATTATTTCGCCTTTTCCCTTTCGGACTGCTCGCTCTGCCGGACATGTGCGGCGGCGGAAAACGCGCCCTGCCGCTTTGCCCACATGGCGCGCCCCGCCTTCCACAGCGTGGGCATCGACGTATTTAAAACCGTGCACGGATTCGGCCTGCCCCTTTCCCCGCTTGCCGACCAGGAGAAGGACGAGCAGAACTGGTACAGCGCCGTGTTCATCGCGTGAGGAAAACGTGGATTGCATGTGGGAAATAGGCGGATACCTCGCCGCGCACGCGGCGCTTCATCCGTCCCTCCGGCCGCGGGACGCCGTGAAGCTCTGCTACCAGGCGGCGTTCGGCGCGGAGCATCTGTTGGAGGATGTTTCCGCCGCGCGGGAGTGTTTTATGGAAGAATTCTCCCGCGTCGAAGCGCGCGAGGCGGCGCTATGCGAGGATGTTTCCCCCGCGCTCTGCCGCGCCGACATCAGCGCGTGGAAGGCGAAAGGACTTGCGCCGGAATGGCTGTTCCGCGCGTTTGCTCTGACGGCCTCGCCGCCATCGGAAGGGGCGGAGAGGGCCTTCCTTCATTATCTTGACGAAGCGCAGGCGCTTGCGGACGCGGGCGCGCTCCCTTTTTTGGGGGAGGAATTCCGCGCGTTTACGGCGGACTATCTCACGGGAGGGATCGGGCCCGTCCGCCACAGCGCGGAATACCGCGTGGCGGAGGAGCCCGCCTACCGCCTTGTGAAAAAAAGCGCGGCGCGGTTCTTCCCGCTGCTTGCGCGCGTCGCCGGGCTTGCCGGCGCGGTGAAGATCGTCGCCATCGACGGGCGCTGCGCCTCGGGCAAGACCTCGATGGCCGCCGACCTCGCGGCGATCCTCGGCGCGGGCGTCGCGCACATGGACGATTTCTTCCTGCCGCCGGAATTAAGGACGCCGGAGCGCCTCGCCGCACCCGGCGGCAACGCGCACTTCGAGCGTTTTCGGGAGGAGGTTCTTCCCTTTCTTACTTCGCCGGAAGCGTTCTCCTACCGCGTTTTCGATTGTTCGAAGATGGCTTTAATTGGCACGCGCGCGGTGGCGGCGGGCCCGTACCGCATCGTCGAGGGCGCGTACTGCTGCCACCCGGCGCTTGGAAATTACGCATCGCTGCGCGCGTTTTCCGATGTCGATCCCGCGACGCAGCGGGAGCGCATCCGGGAGCGGGACGGCGAAGCCGCCCTGGCGCAATACGAGGCGCGCTGGATCCCCATGGAGGAAGCGTACATCGCGGCCTTCGGCATCCGCGAAAAGGCGGACGTCATCCTGTGAATCCCGCTTGAAGCGCGCTATGCGCTCCCTTATAATAAAGGCGCTATGATCTACCTCTCTCGCTTTGAAAAGCTGCATACGCCGGAGAATCCGGGCTATCCCTTCACGGTGCCTCTCATCGCGAACGCGGAGTCGTTCGAGTTCTCTTCCCCCATCACCGTTTTCGCGGGGGACAATGGCAGCGGAAAAACCACGCTGCTGGAGCTGCTGGCGGCCAAGCTTTCGGCGGTGCGCATCGGCTCCGGCAACCGGGGCGAACGGCGCGCCATGATCGAGCGGGCGGCGGCGAGCTTTCGCGCGGTGCGCGCGCGCACGCAAAGACTATGCTTTTATTTTACGGCGGAGGATTTCTCCCGCGAGCTCGAGGCGCGCATGGAAATACGAAGGGACGCGGAAGAGGCGCTGCGCGAGATTGAGGAAGGCTACGGCGGCCGCTCTGCCTACGCGAAGGGCCTCGCCTCGATGCCCTTCGCGCGCACCATCGGCGAAATGGACGGCCAGTACCGCACGGAATTGAGCGAGCGGAGCCACGGCGAGGGCTTCCTCGACTTTTTCGGCAAAAGGCTCGTGCGCGGCGGACTGTACCTGCTCGATGAGCCGGAGGCCGCGCTGACGTACTTCAACCAGCTTGTGCTGCTCAATATGATAAGGGACGCGGCGGCGGAGGATTGCCAGTTCATCCTCTCCACCCACTCCCCGGTGCTGTGCGCCTGCCCCGGCGCGGAGCTCTATGAGCTGCGCCCGGAGGGCGCGGTCAAAACGGATTACGATTCGCTCTCGAACGTACGCTTCCTTCGCATGTTCCTCGGCGAGCGGGAGAAGCTTTTAAGGTCGTGACGGCCGCGCGCAGATTCGCGCGCAGCTTCTTCGAAAAAAGCGGATTAGGAGGGCATATGGGTTATGTCGCTGGTCTAGGCGCGCTCAACGCCGACTTCATCGGCAGGAGCCGGGAAACTCCCGTCATGCGGGACTCGAACCCCGGCTACGCCCGCCTCAACGCGGGCGGGGTGACGCGCAACATCCTCGAAAATCTCGCGCGCATGGGGCTTGAATGCCGCCTTCTCACCGCCGTCGGGCGGGACGCGCTGGGCGATATGGCGCTTGCCGCGACCAGAAAGGCGGGCGTGGACGTATCCCGCGCGCTGATCGTGTCGGATGAGCCGACCTCGACCTACTGCGCGATCCTCGAGCCTGGGGGCGACATGCTCGTGGCGCTCTCGGATATGCGCATCCTCGAGCGCGTGAGCGACGGCTACCTCGACATGCAATCCGCCCTCATCCGCGGCGCGGAGGCCGTCGTAATCGATCCGAGTCTGCCCGTGCGCGCCATAGACAGGGTGCTGGAGATAGCCGGGGGCGTGCCCGTCTTTGCGGACCCGGTTTCCACGACGTACGCGAAAAAGCTTGTCGGCCGCGTCGGGCGGTTTTTTATGGTAAAGCCCAACCGCATGGAGCTCGAAGTGCTTTCCGGCATGCGTGCGGACACGGAGGACGCGCTGCGCCGCGCGGCACAAGAACTTGTGGCCGAGGGATGCGCGCGGGTGTATGTGACGCTCGGCGCGGACGGCTGCGCCTATGCGGACGACGAAGGCCGCTTCCTTCGCATGCGGCTGCGTCCCGCTAAGAGTATGCTCAACGCCACCGGCGCGGGGGACGCC
>DATMYG010000093.1:0-3316 GCA_035561055.1 Clostridia bacterium
TCCGTGGCCTTCATGGGCTTCGCGGGCCTGGGCGGATAAGGAGGGCTTAGCTATGAATTGGTTACCGGTCATACTGGCCTTCGCCGTGATGGGCGCGATGGGGCTTGCTTTCGGTGTGATGCTGAGCATAGCCGATAAAAAGCTTGCCGTCGAAACAGATCCGCGCGTCGCCAGGGTACGCGAGGCGCTCGGCGGGGCGAACTGCGGCGCGTGCGGCTGCGCGGGCTGCGACGCCTTCGCGGACGCGCTCGTGTGCGGCAAGGTGAAACCCTCCGACTGCCCTGTGGGCAGTGCCAAAGCCATCGGCAAGGCGCTTGGCGTCGAGTGCGAGGAGAGCGAAAAAAAGGTCGCCCGCGTGCTCTGCCAGGGGCACGAGGGCGTCGCGAAGGAGCGCTACGAGTACGACGGCTACGCGAGCTGCTCCGTCGCCGCGGGCATCGCGGGCGGGCCGAAGCTGTGCACCTTCTCCTGCCTCGGCCTCGGAGACTGCGAAAAGGCCTGCGCGTTCGGCGCGATCCATATGGAAAAGAACCTCGCCCATATCGACCCCGCTCTGTGCGTCGCGTGCGGCAAATGCGTGGACGTTTGCCCGCGCGCGGTCATCCGCCTTGTTCCCGCCAGAGAGCATGTTCTTGTGCTTTGTCAGAACAGCGACACGGGACGCGTCGCGCGCGCCGCGTGCATGCGCGCGTGCATCGCCTGCGGTCGCTGCCAGAAGGAATGCAAATACGGCGCCATCGACATCACGAAGGGTTTCGCGGTCATCGACCAGGACAAGTGCACCCGCTGCGGCGCGTGCGCGAAGGTCTGCCCCTGCGACTGCATCGTGGATTATGCCGTTCATCTGCCCGAGGGGAACTGAAAAACGGCGAAAGGCTAATAACGAATCAAATGACGGGATTCCGCTTTGCGGAATCCCGTCAGCTTATTGTAGTTATTCACGATTCGTTATGAGCTGTTAGTTGTCTTTCGGCCCCGCATCGACGATGTTTTGGGGCATGTTGGCGTACTTCTTGAAGTTCTTCACGAAGCGGGCGGCGAGGTCCTTCGCCGTGGCCTCGTAGGCGGCCTTATCCTGCCACAGGGCGCGCTGGTTGAGGAATTCGTCCGGCACGTTGGGGCAGCTCTTGGGCACGAGCACGTTGAAGTACGGGTCCAGCGCGAACTCGCCCTTTTCAAGCTCGCCTGTGAGCGCGGCGGTGACCATCGCGCGCGTGTACTTGATCTTCATGCGGCTGCCGACGCCGTATTTGCCGCCAGCCCAGCCGGTGTTGACGAGGTACACGTTGGTCTTATGCTTCTCGATGCGCTCGCCCAGCATGTTGGCATATACGGAGGGATGCAGCGGCAGGAAGGGCGCGCCGAAGCAGGTGGAGAAGGTCGTCTGCGGCTCCACGATGCCGCGCTCCGTCCCCGCGAGCTTCGAGGTATAGCCGGAAACGAAGTGATACATCGCTTGGTCTGCGTTGAGCTTGCTAATAGGGGGCAGCACGCCGAAGGCATCCGCCGTCAGAAAGATGATGGTCTTCGGGTGGCTTCCCACGCCGGGGATCACGCAGTTGGGGATGAAGTCTACCGGGTAGCCCGCGCGCGTGTTTTCGGTGAGGGACGCGTCCGCGAAGTCGAATGTGCGCGTCTCGGGGTCCATCACCACGTTCTCCACGAGGGAGCCGAACCTGATGGCGTCCCAGATCTGCGGCTCGTTCTCGTGCGAAAGGTTGATGCACTTGGCGTAGCAGCCACCCTCGATGTTGAACACGCCGTCCTCGCTCCAGCCGTGCTCGTCGTCGCCGATGAGCTTGCGGTTGGGATCGGCGGAAAGGGTGGTCTTGCCCGTGCCGGAAAGGCCGAAGAACAGCGCGCTGTCGCCCTCAACGCCGATGTTGGCGGAGCAGTGCATGCTGAACACGTTCTGCTTGGGCAGCAGGTAGTTCATGATGGAGAAGACGCTCTTCTTAATTTCGCCCGCGTACTGGCTGCCCGCGATGATGACGGTGCGCTCCACGAGGTTGAGGATGATGGCCGCCTCGCTGTGTACGCCGTCGACCTCGGGAATGCACTTGAAGCCCGGCGCCGCGATGATCGTGAAGCCGGGAACAAAGCTTTCGAGCTGTTCCTTTGTGGGCCGGATCAGGAGCTGATGGATGAACAGGTTCTCGCTTGCGAGCTCGTTGACCACGCGCACCGCCAGGTGGTAGCGCTCGTCCGCGCCCGCGAAGCCGTCGAACACGAAGATATCCCTGCCCTGGAGGTAGGCCGTCATGCGGTTATAGATGGCCTCGTACTTTTCCCGGCTGATGGGAACGTTAACCTTGCCCCAGTCGATCTCGTCGTGGATTTCGGGCAGGTCGACGACGAAACGGTCTTCCGGCGAGCGTCCCGTATACTTGCCCGTGTTTACAACCAGCGCTCCGGATGTGGAGAGCGTGCCGTCGCCCCGGACGAGAGCCATCTCGACGAGTCTCGCCGGAGTCAGGTTGTGATAAACGGCCTTGGGCGCGACGATGCCTAACGCTTCGATGTCTTCCTTGATCATGGTTACCCTTCTCCTTTCATATACAGAAGCTAAACTGTGCCAAAATCTATACAAATTAATTATATTCCCTCGTTCTGTCAATTGCAAGGCGGCCAAAGCTTATAAAGAAGCCGCCCAGCATAAACACGGACATAGGATGCGCGCTTCCGGCGCGCTTTAACCATCCCGCCGCGCTTGCAATCGCGCGTTTCGCGCGCTATGATAGGTGCGGTACCAAGCGGCCATGGGAGGGATAAAATGGCAGGTATTCGCATCATATGCGCCGGGGAAAGCGTATGCGCGCGTCGCGGCGCGGTCACGGGGGCGCCATGCACGAACTGACCCTTTTGAGCGGCGTGTTTCGCACCGTTTCCCGGGAAATGGAGAGGAATCGCCTTTCTTCCGTCGAGGAGATCGCGCTCGACGTGGGGGAGCTTTCCTCCGTCGTGCCGGAATATCTCGAGCGCTGCTTTCCCGTCGCGGCGGCGGGTACGCCCCTCGCGAAGGCGCGGCTCTCCATAAGCGTCGTTCCCGCCGTCTGCCGCTGCCGCGCCTGCGCGCGCGCGTTTCCCTTTCGCGATACGAACGGCGTCTGCCCTGCCTGCGGCGGGGGAGGGGAGCTCGTTTCCGGCACGGACTTTACGGTCAGGCACATCGTGGCAAGATAAACGATACTTATATGCGTGCGAGACTATCGAAAATCCCGGGGATTGTCAAGGGGCCGCTCCCCTTGACTGTAATCCGGCTTTGACGACATGTGCGTCAAAACGGATGAAAGCCGTAGGCTTTCGTACTTCTCAC
>DATMYG010000094.1:0-9039 GCA_035561055.1 Clostridia bacterium
ATAGTAGCCGAAGGCGTGGACGTCGGCTCCGGCGTCGCGCTCGCCGCGGGCGGCAGGCTGATGCCGGGGTACTCTAGCTCGATATCCTGCGGCCGCGCCTCGCCGGGGCGGCTGCCGAGGCTGGAGATGGAAACGCTGACCCGCTCGTCCAGCACGGGATGCGCCGGATCGTTGGCGGGGTCGTAAGCGTCGTACAATTCCTCGTCCGTGAGAGTATCGTCCGCTGCGATCTCGGCGAAACCTTCCGGATTTTCACCGCGATCATAAGTGCCGGGGGAGTCCTTACCTTTTTTAAAAAAGATGAAGATCAGCAGCAGCGAGACGAGCAGCAGTATGAGCGCCAGGGCGACGATGATCCGGTTTCTGCGTTTCATTGCGTTGTCCATCGGCATTCCTCTCTTAATTGGAAAAATCGGAAGATTTTTGAAGCGATAGGCTAACAGTAATTGTATCACGCTTCACGGCGCGAAAACAGGCGAAATCTCGCCTTTTTTGGACGCGGTTCCGCTAAATTCACTGAGTTACGATCGAGAGGATAGCAGGGCAGCGTCTATATTTTCGCGCTGAACACCATGCAGGCGCAAATCACGAGCCAAAGATGGTCGATACCGCTCATGCCGAAGTTCTCGTTTTCCCGTCCGCCGCGCCGGGAGCAGTCTTCCTTCCCTTCCGGTCGAACAGATAAAGCGCGTGGCTCAGGATTAGGAACGCCGCGATAAGCGCGCCGATATAAGCGAGCGCGCCCCAGCCGATCCGATCATAATCCATGAAGAAGTAGGGATAATGCACGGGTACGCCGCCGGAGCCGGTGCGGTACACATATCCGAGAGCGCCCACGATGCTGTTGACGGCGACGTAAGCGAGCGGATAAAGCAGTATGAGGTAGGCGTCGCGGTATTTCAGGTGGGGCGTACGCGCGAAGAAAAGATAATCCGCAAGGCAGAATAGGGGCGTCGCGAGGTGCACGCACAGGTTGCCGAAGGTCCACAAGCCGTATTGGTTCGAGCTGGAGAAGATCGTCGGCGCGAGCAGGAGCCAGTAGACGACGGGCGTAAGCAGAAGATCGACCGTCGCGATCATCTCGAAGCGCGGGTAGTAGTCGGTTTTGCCGGTTATACCGTCTTCCCGGTATCCTTTGACCGTGCGCGCGAGCAGCAGCCCGAAAAGAAAAATCCCCAGCAGGTTGCTCTGGATTGTGTAATACATCAAGATGGACGCGCCGAACCGTCCCTCGAAGACGCCTGTTTCCGCCAGCAAACCGGCGAGCGCGAGCGCGAAGCAGAAGCCTCTGAAACCGATGGCAAAGAGCCTGTTGCGATACATGGGGAAAACCTCTCGCGGAAATGATACCAAACCTAGTATAACATAAAAACGGTTGATTTGAATGAAAAAGCGGGCCGCATGTTTGCGACCCGCTGGGTTGCGTGCAAAAGCTTAGCTCTGCGCGAGGAACGCGTCGATAAACGCCTCGATGTCCCCGTCCATAACGGCCTGTATGTTGCCGTCCTCCACGCCCGTGCGGTGGTCCTTGACGAGTGTGTAGGGCTGGAACACGTAGGAGCGGATCTGGCTGCCCCATTCGATCTTTTTCATTTCGCCCTTGATCTCGGACATCTGGTCCATGCGCTCGCGCTCGGCAACCTCCAGGAGCTTGCCGCGGAGAATGCGCATAGCCATCTCCTTATTTTGGAGCTGGCTGCGTTCGTTCTGGCACTGCACAACGATCCCCGTGGGGATGTGCGTGATGCGGATGGCGGAGCTGACCTTGTTGACGTTCTGCCCGCCCGCACCGCCGCTGCGGTAGGTGTCCACGCGGATGTCGTCCGGGTTGATCTCGACGTCGTTGGAGTCATCGTCAAAGATCGGCGTCACGTCGAGAGAGGCAAACGACGTGTGCCTCCTTCCCGCCGCGTCGAATGGGGAGATGCGCACCAGCCTGTGCACGCCCTTTTCGGCCTTGAGGTAGCCATAGGCGTTGTCCCCCGTGACCTCGAAGGTCACGCTCTTGACGCCGGCCTCGTCCCCGTCGAGCAGGTCGAGTTCGCGCACCGCGAAGCCGTTGCGCTCGCAATAGCGCGTATACATGCGGTAGAGCATCGACACCCAGTCCTGCGCTTCGGTGCCGCCCGCGCCCGCGTGCAGGGAAAGGATAGCGTTGTTCGCATCGTAAGGCCCCTTGAGCAGCGTCTCAAGCTTAAGTGCGGCCACTGCCGCGTCGAGCACGGCGTACTCCTCGTTGATCTCAGGCAGCAGGCTTTCGTCTTCCGCCTCGTCTGCCATGTCGATCAAAACCTCGAGGTCCTCGCAGCGCGCATTCAGCCTGCGATACTTCTCGAGCTTGCCCGAAATGGATTTGATGCGCTGGTTGACCTTATTGGCGTTGTCCACGTCGTTCCAGAAGCCGGGCTCGGCCATTTTGGCCTCGAGCTGGTCCTTTTCCTCGCTCAGTTCGGCGAGGTTAAAGGGACCCACCTGCCTCTTTGAGCGTTTCGACGGTACCCGCGAGCTTCTGCCTCGTTTCCTCCAGTTGTATCACTCTTTTCACATCCTTTTATTGTTTAATGGTTGATCCGTTTGTTTCTTATATGCTACCCGCGCGAAAGCGGGTGCGCTACGCGTTGTTTCCGCAGCAGTTCTTGTATTTCTTGCCGCTGCCGCAGGGGCAGGGGTCGTTGCGCCCCGGCTTTTTGTCGCTCTTCTTGGGCTGGGGCTTCGACTCGGACGAAGTCGTGATGGGGTTGGCGAGCTGCTCGCGCTTCTGCGGCGCCTGCCTGACGGAAACGTGGAAGAGCGTCCTGACCGTGCGCTCGCGGATGCCCTGCACCATTTCGTCGAACATGTTGAAGCCCATGTTGCGGTAGGCGACGACCGGGTCCTTCTGTCCGAGCGCCTGCAGTCCGATGCCCTGGCGCAGCTGGTCCATGCCGTCGATGTGATCCATCCAGTGCGCGTCCACGGCTTTCAGGAGCAGTACGCGCTCTACCTCGCGCATATCCACGCCGGCCGCCGTGACGTCCGTCTCGCGCTTCTGGTAGGTGGCGTCCACAAGTTCGAGCGCCTTTTCCTCGAGCCCGTCCCTGTCCGCGATGCCGTGCAGCCTGCCCGTGTAGTCCTCGCCCGTGATCTGCGCGAGTTCCTTGTAGAGGCCCATCATGTCCCAGTCCGCGCTTTTCGCGTGTGACGGGGCAAACGCGTCGAGGCGGGAGGCGACGGTTTCCTTGATCATTTCCAGCACGGAATCGTGGATGTCCTCGCCCATGAGCACCTTGCGGCGCTGGCCGTAGATAATCTCGCGCTGCTTGTTCATGACGTCGTCGTACTGGAGGACGTTCTTGCGGATGTCGAAGTTGTGCATTTCAACGCGCTTCTGCGCGGCCTCGATCTGCTTTGTAAGCAGGCGCATGTCCAGCGGGATGTCGTCGTCGGGCGAGAGCTTCTCCATGATACCCTTGATGCGCTCCCCGCCGAAGCGCAGCATCAGCTCGTCCTCAAGGGAAACGAAGAAGCGCGTGCTGCCCGGGTCGCCCTGGCGGCCGGACCGGCCGCGCAGCTGGTTGTCTATGCGCCTCGACTCGTGGCGCTCGGTGCCCACGATGTGCAGGCCGCCGACGGATACGACCCTGTCGTGCTCCGCGTCGGTCTGAAGCTTGAACTTCTCATATGCCTGCTTATAGGCCTCGCGCGCGGCGAGGATCTCCGGGCTGTCCGTATCGGCGTGACCGGTGGCCTCCTCGATGAGTTCGTCCTCGAGGCCGCTCTGCCTGAGTTCGCGCTTGGAGAGAAACTCCGGGTTGCCTCCCAGGAGGATGTCCGTGCCGCGGCCTGCCATGTTGGTGGCGATGGTGACGGCGCCCCATTTGCCCGCCTGCGCGACGATTTCCGCTTCCTTGGCGTGCAGCTTGGCGTTCAGGACCTGGTGGTCGATGCCGCGCTTTTTGAGCATAGAGCTCAGCAGTTCGCTCTTCTCCACCGAAATCGTACCCACAAGGAGCGGCTGGCCGGTTTTGTGCGCTTGGATGATCTCCTCGACGACCGCGCGGAACTTGCCCGTTTCGCTCGCGTAGACGACGTCGTTGCAGTCCTCGCGGATGAGGGGCTTGTTCGTGGGTATCTCAACGACGTCCAGCCCGTAGATCGACTGGAACTCGGCCTCCTCGGTCTTGGCCGTGCCCGTCATGCCCGCGAGCTTCTTGAACATGCGGAAATAGTTCTGGAACGTAATGGTAGCCAAGGTCTTGTTCTCGCGCTCGACCTTGACGTTTTCCTTCGCCTCCAGCGCCTGGTGCAGGCCGTCGCTGTACCGCCTGCCGAACATCAGACGGCCCGTGAACTCGTCGACGATGAGCACCTGCCCGTCCTGTACGACGTAGTCCTTGTCGCGCGTAAACAGGGCGTTTGCCTTGAGCGCCTGGATGATGTGGTGGTTCAATTCTTGGTTTTCGGTGGAGGAAATATCGTCCACGCCAAAGAATTGTTCGGCCTTTTCCATGCCGCACGAGGTCAAAGCCACGGTGCGCGCCTTGATGTCGCACATGTAGTCCCCGCTCTCGGGCTGCTCCTCGCCGAGCATCAGCTCGGTCTTCGAGGCCTTCTCGATGTTTGCGCCGCGCTCAAGCTTCTTTACGAACTTATCCGCTTTGGCGTACATGTCGGTGGATTTTTCGCCGGAGCCGGAGATGATCAGAGGCGTTCTCGCCTCGTCGATGAGGATGGAGTCCACCTCATCCACGATGGCGTAGTTGAGCTCACGCTGCACCATCTGCTCGCGGTAGACCACCATGTTGTCCCTGAGGTAATCGAAGCCGAACTCGTTGTTCGTGCCGTAGGTGATGTCGCAGGCGTATGCCGCGCGCCGCTGGTCGTTATCAAGGTCGTGCACGATGCAGCCGACGGAGAGGCCGAGAAACTTATAGATTTTGCCCATCCACTGCGCGTCGCGGCGGGCGAGGTAGTCGTTGACTGTCACGATGTGCACGCCGTGGCCTTCGAGCGCGTTGAGATAGGCGGGGAGGGTCTCCGTGATGGTTTTACCCTCGCCGGTCTTCATTTCGGCAATCTTGCCCTGGTGGAGCGTAATGCCGCCCAAAAGTTGCACGTCGAAGTGGCGCTGGCCGATGGTGCGCACCGCCGCCTCGCGCACGAGCGCGAACGCCTCGGGCAGGATATCTTCGAGCGTTTCTCCCTTGGAAAGCCGTTCCTTGAATTGCGCGGTTCTGGAGCGCATCTGCTCGTCCCCGAGCGCTTTCATGGAAGGCTCCAGCTCGTTGATGCGCCGCACGATCGGCGCGAGCTTTTTCAATTTACTTTCGCTGGAATTCCCCAGCAGCTTATCCACAAAGCTCATGCGTGATCCCTTCTTTCCATAATACAACAGCATGATTTTAGCATGCGCGGCAGGTCAATGCAACCGCGCGCGGCGGAGTTGACAAAATTAACATCATAGCTACACGGCTACTCCACAATGTGATATACTGGCTGCATGAAATCAAGAAGCGATGTTTTGGGCGTTCTGTGCGGGATCTTCTCGCACGTTCTTTTCGCCCTGAGCTTCCTCTTTACGAAGGAAGCGGTCAATACCTACAGCGCCTTTACGCTGCTTTCGTGGCGTTTTCTCTTCGCGCTCGCCGCGATGGGCGCCCTGGCGCTCGTCGGCGTCATTAAGCTCAACCTTCGCGGCAAGAGCCTTTGGCCGCTCGTCCTGATCGCGATCTTCCAGCCCGTGTTGTATTTCATCGGCGAAACGTACGGCGTCAAGCTCACGACCGCGTCCGAAAGCGGCTCGCTCGTGACCTTTCTTCCGATCGTGACGATCGTGCTGTGCAGCCTTATCATCAAGGAAAGGCCGACCAAGCCGCAGGTGATCGGCATCGTGATATCAGTGGCGGGCGTGCTGACAATGGTGCTCGCCAAAGGGCTCGACGCTTCGCTCAACGTGCTCGGCTATCTGATGATCGTGCTCGCCATGACGAGCGATGGGCTTTCCGTCACCTTTCAGCGCAAGGCCATGAATTACAGCGCCCAGGAAAAAACCTTCATGATGGCCGCGCTCGGGGCGATTACCTTCACGGGCTTCGCGCTCGCGGAGAACGGGATTAAAGGCACGATTCCGGCCTATCTCGCGGCGCCGTTCACGGATATGAAATTCCTCACCGGCGTGCTGTACCTGTCCGTCGGCTGCCAGGTGCTCGCGTTTCTGATGGCGAATTACGCGATCCATGCCATCGGCCCCGCGCGCTGCACCTCGTTTGCGGGCATCACCACGGTTGTCGCGGTGCTCGCGGGCGTGGTGTTCCTTCGCGAACAGTTCACCCTGCTGCAGGGCGTCGGCACGGTGCTCGTGCTCGTCGGCGTCTATACCGCGAACTACATGATGAAAGCCAAGGGCGTCGAGGCCCTCCCGGAGGAGGAGACATGTCCGGCGCGGCTGGATCCGTGAACGGGGCGCTCAGGATCGTTCTCATCGCCGCTGGCTTGCTCGGCGTGCTCGACACCGTCGCCGTTTCGATGTATTCCAACATGAACGCAGGCACGGTATTGCCCGCGCTGCTGGGACTGCCGCTGCTTGTGATCGGCCTGTTCTTCCCGGCGGCGCAGCGCTTCTTTCAGGCTGGCTTCGGCGTTTTCGTCAAGTGGCTGCTCATCGCGGGCTACGCGGGGTATCTTGCCATCCTTCTCGTCATGGTGCCCATGATGTACCGCGAAGGGCACCGGAATCCCGCCCCCGGCGCGGATGCGATCGTTGTGCTCGGCTGCGGCGTGCGCGGGGAACGCGTCTCCCTTACGCTTGCGCGGCGGCTCGGCGCGGCGCTCGATTACGCCAACGCCAACCCCGCGACGCTTGTTATACTCTCCGGAGGGCAGGGGCAGGGGGAATACCTGACCGAAGCGGAGGCCATGAGGCGCTATCTCGTCGCACGCGGGTTTCCCGAAGGCCGTATCCGCATGGAGGAGGATTCCGACAGCACCTATACGAACTTCCTCAACTCCAAGCGCATCATAGACGGGGAACTCGGCGTGGGCGCGAAGGTGCTTTTTGTGACCACTCGCTTCCACGTCTTTCGCGCGGAACTGGTCGCGCGCTCGCTCGGGCTCGACGCCGAGGGCGTCGGCGTGCGCGGGGTCGCGTGGATTACGCCCAACGATTATATGCGCGAATCGCTCGTGATCATCTATTATTATCTCGGGGGTAAAATCTGATGGAACAGCAAAAGCGCGTGCCCCTCACCGAGGAGCAGAAAAGGGAAAAGGTTCTGCGCAGCTTCGTCAAGGACGGCCGCATCACCAGCATGCCGGTCAAGGCGAGCAAGCGCAGGGTGATTCTGGAGTATGTCGCGGGGAATTATTTTGAAAAGGACCGCGTCTATGCTGAGCGCGAGGTCAACACCGTTCTCGCCGGCATCTTCGAGGACTACTGCACGCTGCGCCGCGAACTCGTGGACGCGGGGCTCATGACCAGGAGCGCGGGGGAATACCGGCGCGCATAAAATTCCCGGAAACGCGGTTTCCGTTTCCTCGTTCCGCTAATCGGTCATTTCTGCAAGCTCATCGCACAGAGCGATCCAGATTTCATAGGACTGCTCCAACGTTTCCGGCCGCGCGCCTAGCTCGACAGCCCGTAGCAGCCGTTTTGCGCAATCCCGTGGTTTGTATGAAAAACCGTCCACGAATTGCACCGTGCGCTTCCTGCTTGGGAAAAAGCGGCGGTTGAGCGCGAAGAGCGCCTGCAGATAATGATCCAGCGCGCTCTCGATCGTTGCGTGGTAAAACAGGACGTCTCCTCTTGAAACCGCGCGTTCGAAATCCTCTTCATCGTTTACGCGTGCGATGTGATGGGCGAGAAGCGCGCGCGCGAGGGAGTCCGGATAAACGGAAAGCTTTTTCTTCATTGCGGCGATGTATCCGTTTGTGTCATAAAGAATGTGCATGGACCCAAACGTCGCGCAGCGCCCGGTGGGGTAGAAATATTCGCCCTCTCTGTCCAACCGGAAGCCGTCGAGCGTGGATTCTATTTCCGCGTCCATTTCGGACACCGTGAAGTACATCAGGCACAAATCGCAATCCCCGAGCATTGCACAATCGCACACGCCCCAAAACCTGCCCGCACGTTCCGCAATCCGCACGGATGCCGCTGCGCCCGCTATTTCCAGAACGGCGCGGCGCGCATTTATATTGGGAACAGCATCGCAGAACACGAATAGATCGATGTCGCCCTCGTCCCGCTGCGGCAGCGCTTCACCGCCGCTTTTGCCGAGCGATACGACGCCTTCAAGCTGGCGGACCGCCTCGATCAGGCGGGTATATGCACCGATGTCGAACACAGGTTTTTCCTCAATAAATTATTTCATCATTTTAGCGCCGATAAAAATAGGTCGAAGCTGAAGCGCAGGAACTCCTCCTCGTCGATGCCCAGCGCGAGAAACACGCCCTTGTCCGTGCAGGAAAGCGTATAGAGCATGCTGAACGCGGAGAAGAAGCCGAAGAGCACCGCCTTTTGCATATCGAGATTCGGGTTGATGCTGCCGTCTGAGGCGCCCTCGGCCATGAGGGTTGCGATGTGGCGCATCCTTTCCGCGTCCAGCCGCCTGATTTCCCGGTAATGCGGGCTCTCCTCGCTGTTCTCAAGGTTTGACGGGGTTTCGTTTAGCGCGCGGAAGGATGCGGCGTGCTCCTTGTAAAACTCCAGGTGGGCAAGGTTCGCGAGGCGTATTTTTTCCCGCGCGTTTTCGCCCTGCTCGAGCGCTCGGCGCGAGGATTCGTACAATAGGCGCGCCCCGTCGAGCGCGACGGCGTAGTAGAGGTCCTCCTTGCTCAGGAAATACTGGTACAGCGTCCGCTTCGTTAGCCCCGCGCGCCGCACTACCTCCTCGATGGAGGTGCTCTCGAATCCCTTCCCGATGAACAGCTCCCGCGCGGCCTCCAGAAAGGCCGCTCTTTTTTTCGCCTTGTTCGTTTCTCGCTTGGAAAGATTTTGTTCCATTCTTTATAGTTCTCCTCTTGACAAAAAGTAGACCCGTGTTATACTCATTTTATAAAGTAGAC
>DATMYG010000095.1:0-3036 GCA_035561055.1 Clostridia bacterium
GCCGCGACCGCGGCGTTACAGACATTGCCGCCGATGGTGGCGACGTTGCGGATCTGCTGCGCGCCGACGCTGGCGCAGGCTTGCGAAAGCATGCCTGCCGCTGCGCGCACGATGGGGGAGCGCGCGACGGAATCGTGCGTGACCGTCGCGCCGATGGAAACAAGGCCGCCCTGAACCGAGATGTCGCACAACTCCGGAATGCGCGTGAGATCGAGCGCGAAGTCCATATCCGCGCGCCCATCGCCCGCGCGGAGCTCCACCATCAAATCAGTGCCGCCGGCGAGCGGGCGGATATGCCCCGCGTGTTCGTGCATCATGAGGAGCGCTTCGGACAGCGTCCGGGGTATAAGGTACGCAAAATGGCGCATGTCTTTCGCCTCCTACCAGAGCTTTTTGCCGATCAGGACGTTTTCCAGGCTCGCGGGGTTCTGCCGGATTCGCCTGCCGGTCGCGTGATAGACCGCGTTGGCGATGGCGGCGGCAACGCATTCCGTCGCAGGCTCGCCGACGCTTTTCGCGCCGTAGGTGCCGCTCTCGTCGTCGCATTCGAAGATGTTGATCCGGATTTCCGGCATATCCATGGCGGTGGGAATCAGGTATTCGTTCAGGTTCAGCGTTTTGACGAGGCCGTCCTTCGTGACGACCTCCTCCATGGTGCCGTAGCCCTGCCCCATGAGCACGCCGCCGTAGACTTGCCCCTTGACGAGCGCGGGATTGATGGCGGTACCCGCGTCGTGGCTGCTCGTCACGCGGACGACGCCGACCTCGCCGGTGCCGAGGTTCACCTCGACCTCGGCGACCACGCAGGCGTAGGAATAGGTGGGGAACGCCTTGCCCTGCTGGGTGTCGTGATCCTGCACGCAGGGCGGCGGCGTGAACCATTCGTAAGCGGAAAGGCACATGCCGCGCCAGAGCGCCGCGCCCGCGACCCGCGAAAGCGGCACCCTGTAATCTGGTTGATTCGGGTCGAAGAAGCATCCGTCGGCCAGGGCGATGTCGTCCGCCGTCCGGTCCTTGGAAGCGCCGCCCATGTCCGCCCGGAACAGCCCGAGCCCGATTGCGTTTTCGCGAAGGATCCGATTGAGCTTTTCGCCCGCGCGCCTGACCGGCTGCGCGCCCATGACCGTGCCGCGCGAGGCGACCGTCATGCCGCAGTCCGGGATGCAGTGCGTATCCGTGCCGTAGAAGCGGATACTCTCCAGCGGCACGCCGAGCGATTCCGCGGCGATCTGGCAGTAGGCCGTCTTGAGCCCCTGCCCGTTTTCCGCAAGGCCCGAGTGCAGCAGCACCGAGCCGTCCTCGTTTACGATCAGGAATGCGCCCGCAGCGTCTGGCGACTCCGCGCCGTAGCCGCAGCCGCGGTGTGAGATGGCCATGCCGACGCCGCGCCGGACGGAACCGGTCTGCGCGCGGTACGCCGCGCGCTTATGCTCGTAGTCGGTCTGTTTTGCGGTGTAGTCGATCATTTCCGGCAGGGTGACATGGCTGACCTTCGCGCCCGTGGCGACCGTCGCGCCGTCCCTTAAGCAGTTGACGCGCCGGAATGCGAGGGGGGTCATGCCGAGCGCTTCTGCGAGCTCTTCGACGAATTGCTCCTGCGCAAACAAAAGCTCCGGGCTCGAATATCCACGGAACGCGCCGGAATGGATGTTGTTCGTGAATACGCCGTAGGTTTCCGCCTCGACGTTTGGGATATCGTACGCGCCTGCGCAGTGCGCCGTGGCGCGCCAGTTCATGAACTGCGTCTGGTTGCTGTAGGCGCCGGAATTATCGATCTGCGTCGCCTTCCACGCGACGATGCGCCCGTCCCGCTTCAAGCCCGCTTTGTACGTCAAAAGAAACGGATGCCGCTTGCTGCTTTCGAGCAGCGATTCCTCGCGGGAAAAGACCATTTTGACCGGGCGGTGGATTAGCCGGCAGAGGTACGCGCAGCGCGCGGCGAGTAGGCCAACTCCTTCCTCCTTGCCGCCGAACGAGCCGCCGAGCGTTTCCTGTATGAGCCGCACGCGGTTAAGTGGAATCTGCAGAATATCCGCGACGTACCGCCGCGTAAAGAACGGGTTCTGTGCCGAGGCATGGACGGTGATGTCGCCGTCCGACGGGTTTTCAACCGCAACCGCCGCCTCCGGCTCGATATAGGCATGCTCGGCGTACTGGGTCTCGTAGGTGCGCTCAAGCACGATGTCCGCGTCGGCGAAGCCTTTTTCCACATCCCCTTTTTTCAGCGTATAGCGGGACTCGCAAAAGATGTTGTCCGGGTATGCCTCGTGTACGGCGGGAGCGCCGGGCTTCATGGCCTCGCGCAAATGGAACACCGCTTCCAGCGGCTCGTATGAAACGCGGATGCGTTTTTTCGCTTCCTCAGCCTGCGCCTTCGTTTCCGCGGCGACGAGGGCGATCACGTCGCCGACGTAGCGCACGCGGTCGGTGAGATACATGTAGTTCGCCCAGCTTTTCGCCTTGGGCAGATCCTTCGCCGTGACTACGGCGAGTATGCCGGGCATTTGGAGCGCTTCCGCCGCGTCGATTGAGAGGATGCGCGCGCTCGGCACGCCTTTTAGCCGCAGCATTGCGCCGTAGGCCATGTTCGGATAGCTTACGTCCGCCGCGTATCGCGCGCGCCCGGTCACCTTGTCGAAGCCGTCGATGCGCGGCGCGGCATGATTGACGATATGGAATTGTTTTTCACCATACAGCGGCATGTGGCATTTACCTTTTGAGAGTGAATCCTGTGCAAAAGACAACGGAAACTATACGGCAATTATAGGGTAACGCAAATTCCAAAGCAACCGAAAACAGGCTGAAACGGGTGCTTTTGGTACTATACGCACATATGTGCGTGTATGTTGTAGCATGATACCTGAACTATAAAAGCGCATTATAATGAGTCGAGGAATGAGCCGAAGGGGGCGTGACGAATATGGAACAGGCGCGGCCGATCTGCATTCAAAACGTGTACGCGGTCACGCCGGAAGGCGCCGAGATCCGCGATATCCTAGTCCGGGATGGAAAGATCGCCGCCGTCGGGAAGATCGC
>DATMYG010000096.1:0-3534 GCA_035561055.1 Clostridia bacterium
CGCTCAGGGCGGGAGACCTCCCGCTCTTCGCTTCGCTCATGCGCGAGAGCGGCGCGTCGAGCGAGCTTCTTCTTGAAAACATCTGGCCGGGGGATCGCGGGCAGGAGCGCGGCGTGGCCTTCGCGCTCGCGGCGAGCCGGAGGCTCTTAGCCGGGTCGGACGGCGCGTGGCGCGTGCACGGCGGCGGCTTCGCGGGCACGATACAGGCGCTTGTGCCGGATGAGCGCGCGGATGAATATATGGAAACGATGAACCGTTTTTTGAGTGACGCCCATGCCTGCCGTGGGGTCAATATACGGCCGGTCGGCGGCGTGGCGCTGGGGGAGGTTTAATATGAAAAAGCTGCTTGTTTTGGGCGGCGCGGGCTACATCGGCTCGCACACGGTCCATGAGCTTGTGGAAAAAGGGTACGACGTCGTCGTCGCGGACAACCTCGAGAAGGGGCACCGCGCCGCGGTGCACCCGAAAGCCGCTTTCCGGGAGGGGGATATCCGCGATGCCGCCTTCATGGACGCGCTCTTCGGGGAATTCGAGGTGGACTGCGTCGTCCATTTCGCGGCCTACTCGCTCGTGGGCGAGAGCGTGGGCGATCCGCTCAAGTATTATGATAACAACGTGGGCGGCACGCGCGCGGCGCTCAGCGCCATGGCGAAGCACGGCGTCAAAAACATCGTCTTTTCTTCCTCCGCCGCGGTTTACGGGGAGCCGGAGAGCGTCCCCATCCCAGAGGAGGCGGCGCTCCGGCCCGAGAGCCCGTACGGCGCGAGCAAGCTGACCATGGAGCAGATGATGGCCTGGTGCGAGCGCGCGTACAAAATGAAATACGTCTCGCTTCGCTACTTCAACGCCTGCGGCGCGCTCCCGGGCGGCAAAATCGGCGAGGACCACGCGCCCGAGACGCACCTGATCCCGAACGTACTGCGCGCGGCGCTGGGGAAAGCCCCCGCGCTTGAGATTTACGGAAACGATTACCCGACCCGGGACGGCACGTGCGTGCGCGACTACATCCACGTGTGCGACCTCGCGCGCGCCCATGTGCTTGCCGCGGAACACCTCATGGGTGGCGGGGACAGCGGGATATTCAACCTCGGCAGCGGCGAGGGCTTTACCGTGAAGGAAATCCTTCATGCGGCGGAGGAAGTCGTGGGCGGGCCCATCCCGCACAGGTATGTCGGCAGGCGCGCGGGAGACCCCGCCAAGCTCGTCGCCTCCAACGGGAAGGCGTCGCGCGCGCTGGGGTTCACGCCGGAAATCACCTCCATCCGGGATATGATCGCTTCCGCATGGGCGTGGCATGGCGCACATCCCCAAGGCTTTGCGGACTATACGCCGGATTGGTAAGCAATACAGACGAAATGAAGCGCTTTTTGTGCGCCGAGGGGTGTACAAAAGGCGCTTTTTGATGTTAAAATCAGTTTTGTTGCGATCGATTCAAACATACACGGAAGGGAGTCCAGGATGTACAGGATACTCAAAAAGCGCGTGCTCAGCCCCAACGTTAAGCTTATGGTGATCGACGCGCCCCACGTCGCCAAAAAGGCGCTCGCCGGGCAGTTCATCATGCTGCGCATCGACGAGGATGGGGAGCGCATTCCGCTCACCATCGCCGATTATGACAGGAGCACGGGCGAAGTGACCATCATGTTCCAGGAAGTCGGCAAGACCACAAAGCAGCTGGGCCTCATGAACGAGGGCGACGCCCTCGCGGATTTTGTGGGGCCGCTCGGCGTGGCTTCGCATTTCGAGGGCGTAAAGCGCGCGGCGGTCATCGGCGGCGGCCTCGGCACGGCCATCGCGTATCCGCAGGCCAAAGCGCTCAAAGAGCATGGCGCGCATGTCGATATGATCGTGGGCTTCCGCAACAAGGAACTCATCATGCTGGAGGACGAGTTCGCCTCCGTGTCCGACCGGCTTTTCGTGACGACGGACGACGGCAGCAACGGCAAAAAGGGCTTCGTGTCCGACGTCCTGCGCACGCTCCTCGAGGCGGGGGAAACCTACGACCTCGTGGTCGCCATAGGTCCTGTGATGATGATGAAGGTCGTCTCGGATATGACCAGGCCCTACAACATCCATACGGTCGTGTCGATGAACTCCATCATGGTGGACGGCACGGGCATGTGCGGCTGCTGCCGCGTGACGGTCGGCGGGGAAACCAAGTTCGCCTGCGTCGACGGGCCGGATTTCGACGGCCATCTCGTGGACTTCGACGAGGCGATGCGCCGAGGCGCGATGTATCGAAAGGAAGAGGCGGAGAGCCTCGAGCGGCATGTCTGCCGCCTGACCGGGGAGGTGCGCAATGGCTAATATGACCTTGAAAAAGACCGCGATGCCCGAACAGGACGCCAAGGCGCGCGCAACGAACTTCAAGGAGGTCGCCCTCGGCTACGAGGAGGCGATGGCGCTTGAGGAAGCTTCCCGCTGCATCAACTGCAAAAACCGCCCCTGCGTGTCGGGCTGCCCCGTAAACGTGCAGATTCCCGAGTTCATCGAGCTCGTCAGAAAAGGCGATTTTCTCGGCGCGTACGCGAAGATTCGCGAAACCAACGCGCTGCCCGCTGTTTGCGGCCGCGTCTGCCCGCAGGAGACGCAGTGCGAGGAAAAATGCGTGCGCGGCATCAAGGGCGAGCCGGTCGGCATCGGCAGGCTCGAGCGCTTCGTTTCGGATTACGCCATGGCGCACGGAGAAACCTCCGTTAAGGTAGCACCCTCCAACGGCAAGAAGGTGGCCGTCATCGGCTCCGGCCCTGCGGGCGTCACCTGCGCGGGGGATCTTGCCAAGCTCGGCTACCAGGTTACGATCTTCGAGGCGCTGCATACCCCAGGCGGCGTGCTCTCCTACGGCATCCCCGAGTTCCGCCTGCCAAAGGAGCTTGTCCGCCGCGAGATCGAGGGCGTGTGCAAACTCGGCGTGGAACTGAAGACCAACATGGTCGTGGGCAAATGTGTTTCCCTCGACGAACTGATGCAGGAGGAAGGCTACAGCGCCATCTTCATCGGCACAGGCGCGGGGCTTCCTAGCTTTATGCATATTCCGGGCGAGAACCTCTCGGGCGTGTACAGCGCAAACGAGTTCCTTACCCGTATCAACCTTATGAAGGCATACCAATTCCCCGGGACGGACACCCCGGTGCGCGTGGGCAAATCCGTCGCGGTCGTGGGCGGCGGCAACGTCGCCATGGACGCGGCGCGCTGCGCCAAACGCATGGGTGCGGAACACGTCTATATCGTCTACCGCCGAAGCGAAGCCGAAATGCCCGCCCGCCGCGAGGAGGTGCACCACGCCAAGGAGGAAGGGATCGACTTCCGCCTGCTGTGCAACCCCACGGCTATCCACGGAAACGAAAAGGGCTTCGTGACCTCCATCGACTGCGTCGAGATGGAGCTGGGCGAGCCGGACGCCTCCGGGCGCCGCCGCCCCGTGGTCAAGCCGAATAGCGAATTCAACCTGCCGGTCGATACGGTCGTCATCGCCATCGGGCAGACGCCGAACCCGCTGATTCGCAACACGACCCCCGGCCTTAAGACCGAGAA
>DATMYG010000097.1:0-2745 GCA_035561055.1 Clostridia bacterium
GCATGGCCTCTTTGCAGCGCGGCATGGCATGGGGGCATCTGGGCTCGAACCGGCAGCCCGGGGGCGGGGTGAAGTAGCTGGGCAGATGCCCGGGTATGCCGGAGGCAATGCCGCCGCCGGAAAGCTTGGGAATGCAGCTCATCAGCCCCTTCGCGTAAGGGTGTAGGCACGCGCGGAAGAGTTCCTCGGCGCTCGCTGTTTCGACCATGTTGCCCGCGTACATAACGTAGATGCGATCCGCAACCTCGCGCGCCACGCCCAGCGAGTGGGTAATGAGGATCAGCGCGCTCTTTTTTTCCTCTACACGCTGGCGAAGGATCTTCAATACCTGATCCTGTATGGTCACGTCGAGGTTGGTCGTGGGCTCGTCGGCGATGACGAGGTCGCGCGGGGTCGCGAGCGACATCGCGATGCAGATGCGCTGGCGCATTCCGCCCGAGAGCTGGAAAGGATAGTTCTCCATGAGCCGCTCGGGGTCGGGCAGCGACGTTTCCCGCAGCGCGGCGACGGTACGCTCGCGCTGCACCTTGGGATCGCGCGCGTTCTCGATGCCGGAGTAGCGTATGACCTCCGCCATCTGTTCGCCTATGGTAAATACCGGGTTGAGCGAGGCGATCGGGTCCTGGAAGATCACGGAAATGCCGCTTGCGCGGAGCGCCTTGATCTCCCTCTCGCTCATCCTGAGGGAATCCTTGCCCTTGAAGAAAATTTCACCCTTGTCGATGTGCGCCTGCTTGGCGAGGATCTGCGCGATGGCGTACACCGTCGTGGTCTTGCCGCAGCCGGTTTCGCCCACGATGGCGATCTTCTCCTTCTGGCACACGTGCAGGTTCACGCCGTTCAATACCTTGGTGTAGCCCTTGAATGTGCGGAAGGAGATGAACAGGTTCTTTACGTCTACGACGCGGTTTTCTTGCTCTGTCATGTACGTTTCCATAAGCGTCACTCCGCATCCGACAGCATATCGCCTATGCCGTCGCCCAAGAGGTTGAAGCCCAGCACGATCAGCATGATCGCGAGAGCGGGGAACACCGCCATCCACCACTGGTCGGGCAGGTACCCGACGCCGGCGGAAACCATCGCGCCAAGCGACGGCGCGGGCGGCTGCTCGCCCATGCCCACGAAGCTCAGCGTCGCGCCGGCGAGGATTGCCACGCCGAAGTCGAGCGTCATTTTCGTGAGGATGGGGCCGAGCGCGTTGGGCAGTATCTCCTTGAGGAGGATGTGCCACACGTTCGCGCCGAGCACCTCGGCGGAGCGGATGTAGACCTCGTTCCTCGTCGAGGTCACGATGCCGTAGACGAGGCGCGTGTACCACGGCCACCAGGAAATACTGATGGCGAGCATGGCGTTGCGCGTGCTGGGCGTCATAATCGAGGACACGCACATCACGAGGATCAACGTCGGAAGGGAGAGGAACACGTCCGCGACGCGCATGATGAGGTTGGAGACGAACCTCCCGTTCCAGTAGCCCGCGATCAGGCCGAGGATGCCGCCCAGCGGCAGTATCGCGAGGATGGCGACGATGCCCATCATGAGCGCGCCACGGAAGGCGTACAGGATACGGCTGAAGATATCGCGGCCGACCTGATCGGTGCCGCACAAGTGCTCCCAGGAGGGCGACTGGCTGGCGTTCTTGAAATCTACAATTGCACCGACGTGGTCGGGATAGGGCGCGATGCTCTTGTAGAAAATCGCGACGGTCATGATGAGTAGGATCAGCACAAGGCCCACGACCGAAACCCGGTTGAGGGAGAATTTATACCACAGTTTCCGGATGTTTTCCCCGGCGTTTCTACGCGGAATGCGCGAAACATCCACCTGGGAGATATCGATTCTGTTCGAGGAACTTTCCATAATCCGCTTCCTTTCTCGAATTCTCTTCGTCAAGTGGAAGAGGAATAGCGTATTCTTGGATCGAGGAACGAAATGATAATGTCCGTGACGAGGTTGAAGGCGATGACGATCACCCCGTCAACGAGCATCACGGCGCTGACCGCGAAGACGTCCTTGTTGAGCATGGCGGTGAGGCCGTAGCGCGAGAGGCCGGGGTAATTGAAGATGCTCTCCACGAGATATGCGCCGCCGAAGAGCATCGCGATGTCGAGCGCCGTCACCGAGATGAACGAGTTGAGCGAGGGCTTGAGCAGATATTTATAGAGGATCTTGTTCTCAGGGATGCCGTAGGCGCGCTCCGCCGCAGCATAAGGCTTCTCCATGTTGGAGACCATGCTCGCGCGGCAGATGCGCGCGGACTGGCTGATGCCGCCGAAAGAAAGCACCACGGCGGGCATGATCAGGTGGCGGAACGCATCCCATGCACCCTGGGGGTCTCCCTGCAGCAGGTAGTCAATGGTATACAAACCGGTTCGGGTCACAGGCGGCGCAAGGCCGGCACTGATCCTACCCGACACGGGAAGGATCGGAATCAGGAACGCGAAGAGCAGCATGGCGAGCACCGCCCAGAGGAAGGCGGGCGCGACAATGCCAAGGTACGACAGCACGCGGATGATAGCGTCCGGCCATTTGTCGGAATACTTCGTGGCTGTTACGCCCAAGAGGATGCCAAAGGTGGCCATGATGACCGCCGAAAGCAGCGCAAGCTCGACCGTCGCGGGCAGATAGAACCGGATGTCCTCGGTAATCGGGCGCTTGGAGATGACGGAGGTGCCTAAATCGCCCTGCAGAATGCCCGTGAGCCAATAGTAGTACTGGACGGGGATGGGCTTGTCGAGGTGCATTTGC
>DATMYG010000098.1:0-8068 GCA_035561055.1 Clostridia bacterium
GCTTCGGGCGGTTTTTCGGCCGTGCTCTGCTTATTGCTCCTGCTTATTTGCGTGTTCCTCGTCTACGCCGTCGGCCCCGGCGCGCCGCGCGGCTCTTTCATAATCGAAACCCCGCACGAGCCCCTTCCCCTGGAAACGGGGGCGCTCATGCTCTGCCTCGCCGCCGTCGGCGTGCGCTCCTTCGCGGGCTTCTCCGCCGATTTGCCAAAGCTCGTGTTTCTGGGCGGCATCGCGGCGTTTTCGGGTAAACTTCTGGGCGGCGTTTTCGCAAGAAAGGTCGACTGGAACGCGCTCGCCCTCGTAGGCGCGGGCGTGGGCGGGCTCGTCATGGCCTTTTTCCCGGGGACGAAGCTGATCTATCTGGGCGTGTTCCTGTTCAACTTCGCCATGCCGCTGACGCTCGCGGCCGTGATGAAGTCCCTGCCCGGCCACGCAGGCCTCGGCTTCGGGCTGACGACGCTGGCGCTTCTTCTGGGCTGGCTACCCCTCGTCGCCCTCGAAACGGGCTACGACGCACCGAAATATCTGCTCGCCGGGATGACGCTCTCCGCCGCGCTCACGCTGTTCCTGATCTTCAGATACAAAAAGCCGAATCCAATCGCACAGGAGGAAACTGACCATGACCGTGCTGCTTGATGTCGCCCCCGCGATCTTTTTCTTCATCCCGTGGATCATCATCGCCGGGGTAATCCTCGCCGTAGGCCTCGGCGTGTTCTTTATCGTGCGCTCCATTAAAAAGAAGAACGCGAAAAAAGAAGCCGCCCAATGAACGGCGGCGTTCCCGCCGCGCTCGCGTATTTCCTCGTTCCCCTCGCGCTGACCGTCCTCATAGAGGGGCTTGTCGGCGCGGCATTTCGCATGAAAAAAGAGGAGCAGCGCGCGCTGTTCCTCGTCAATCTCGTCACAAACCCGTCCGTCTGCCTGCTGCTGTATTTCTACCGGCTGCTGGTGCCATGGGGTGACGCATTCGCGATCGCTCTGTTGGAATGCGCCGTCGTCCTCGTCGAATGGAGGCTTCTCAAAGCCCTGTGCGGCGGTGGGCGGCGCTGGCTTGCCGTTTCCCTCGCGTGCAACGCGGCCTCCTTCGGCGCGGGCGCGCTAATCTCCCTCATCCTATCCTGACGCAGATGATCTTTTGCGTTTCCCCGCTGCCGGCCTGGCCGCGCGTGCCCACGACCAGGAGGTTGCCGAACACCGCCGGCGTAGACTCGACGCGCGAGCCCAGATCGAGGGAACAGAGTTCCTCACCCGTCCTCGTGTCGTGCATGCGCAGCATCCCGTCTCTGTCACACTGGAGGATGTACGCATCCCCCTGTTCGTCGTAGATGACGACGGGGGAGCTCCAGTAGCCCGCACCCTGCTCATACCGCCAGACCTCCGCGCCCGTCTTTTTGTCGTAGGCGACGATTCTGCCTCCGTTTCGCTGCGCGCCGTTGACCTCGACGGGGACGAGCGTCATGCTATAGATGACGAGATCACTGATGTTGCCTCGCCCGACGTGCGGCGTGGCGAGCGTGCCGCCGTTGGAGGAGGCGCCGCCCACGCTCGCGTCCCACGCGTTCTCCCAGAGGATTCTGCCCGTGAGGCCGTCGATCTTCCTGTGCCAGCTCTTGCCGTAGCCCGATTCCGTGCCGGGCTGTTTGTCCACCTCGTTGGCGGTATAGAGATAAAAGGTGTTGTTTTCCGGATCCTCCTCGATGACGAGGGAGGCGTCGCTGTCGTCCTTGAGGTCCACGGCGTACTGCGTTTCGAGCGTGTTGACGTCCACACACTGAAGGAGGCCGCCGTTGTCGGTAAAGAACACGTAGTTGCGCCACGCGGCGACGGAATTCTCGATGCCCCACCAGCGCTGCGTGTCGGCCTCGCCGTAGTTCGAGGCCGTATAGCGGTATTTGGCAAGCGGGCCGGGGCTCACGGAGACCGTGCCGCTTGCCTTGTCGAAGGCCGCGTTGAGCTTGACGCTGTACAAAACGCCGTTTTCCCCGCCGGTGATAAGCGTATCCGCGTCCGCGGCGATGAGCGGCGAGGAGTCGTACGCCTGCCAGATGCGGTACGAGAACGGGTCCTTGCCGCCGAAGGACCAGATCGTCTTGTTTTCTATGAGCGAGATCACACGGAACCACGCGCCGCTCTTCCCCTCCGTGTTTTCGGATTGGATGCCCTGCCCGGTATAGAGCAGCGGGTAACCGCGCGGGTCGAGCGCGGCCGTGCCCTTCGTGACCACGCCGAGGTCGATGGGATCCCGCGTCTTTTCGCCGCTCGAAAGCTCGTAGAAGTAGATGTGGCCGTCCATCGTGGGATAGATGACCTCTGTGAAGCCCGCCTTCGTCTTGTATTCATCGTAGACGCCAAGCAGCGGCCGCACGTCGTCCTCCCACTGGATGACGATGGGCATGCCCGTCCAGCCCGTACCCGTCCAGGTGCCGTCCTCGCCACAGTCGAGCGCGCCGGTGTCGGCCTCCCAGACGCGCGCAAGGGTTTTGGAAGAAACCGTCTGCGTGCCGTAGGTGAAGCTGTTCCTGTAGTTGTTGCCGCCGAAGGCAATCACGCCCTTAAGCGCGGTGTACTGGTCGAAGCGCGGGAAGCTGATCGTATCCTCGCGAAGGAAGCTTGACACATCCTCGCCGTCGAACATGATACCGGAGGTAAAGCCGAGGGCGGAAAGCGCGGTCTCATCCATGGGCGTTACGCGAAGCGCGTCCGGAAGCTGCGGCGTCTCAGTTGGGGCGGGCGAGGACGTAGGCGAGCCTGTGACATCCCCTTCCGGCGACGGGGTAGGTTTCGCCGCCCCGGGCACGCTCCCGGAAAGCAGTCCCGTGAGCAGCCACGTCAAGCCGCCGATGACCGCAAACAGAACCAGCAGCACGAAGATTCTTCTTGCGACGTACTTGCGCTGCCTGGCGGCGCGGTAGCCCCTCCTCTGCGTCTGCTTTCCCATACCTTCCTCCGATCGATGGCGAGCCTATCCGGCAGGGGTTTCCTCCGTGTCCGCCGGGGTCTGTTCGGGCGTGGGCGTGGGAAAATCGGACGCGCTCTCGTAAAAGCCAAGGCTGCCGTTGCCGACCTCGAAGCGCAGCTCCGGATTGCAAAAGCCCACGACGCTGATGTCGTCGTCCAGCGCGAACAGGAAGAGCCCTACGCCCTTGCTCCCTCCCTGCGCCTCGATGGTTACGGTGCCGGAAACGGAGATTTCCGAAATTTCCGCACCGTGATATTCGCCGTTGTTCCTGACGATGAGCTTCGACCCGTCGAGCATGACGAGCGTCCCCTCGCACTTGAGGGCGTTGTAATTCGCGTCCGTGTTGGAGTCGAGCACGGAATCCGCGTTGAGCACGACGTCGTCCCTGGTGACGTTGACCCCGCCGAGGCCTCCCTCGGCGAGCACGCGCGCGCCCTCGAGAAGCTCAAGGCCCTCCGCGTTAACGCCGCTGCCGACGTTGCTTGAAATAAACATCCTGCTCTCCTCGCCAATGATCACATGCCCCGTCGCGTTGACCGCGTGGGCGACCGCGCGGATGGTGGCGCTGCCCGCGATGGTCGCATCCCCAAGGCAGCCTATGGCATAGGAACCCGCGTTAAGGGTGACGTCGTCAAGCGTAAGCGTGCAGCCTTCCCCGAGGCGAATGATGCAGTCCCCGTTGCCGGAGATCGTGAAGCCGTTGCCCACGATGGTCAGGGAGGATCCCGGCTGATCGAGCTTGAGCATGTCCTTATCCAGGTCGACGGACGCGCTGAGCGTCAGCGTATCCGCGCCTTCCTCGAGCGCTTGCAAAAGCTGCGCCGCCGTGACGATTCCCTCTCCGTCCGAGGGATCGGACAGGTCGATCTGGTCGCCGTCCGGCCCTCCCGCGCCGCAGGCGCACACGGCGAGCGCCAGCGCCGCTGCGAGGCATGCAATCAGCATTCTATGAAAATATCTTTTTTGATGCTCGTTCATAATCAAAATTCTACCATATCATGAGATGATTAGCAAAGCGGCGCAAAGCGCCCCATAACGTGCTCCGCGGCGCGCATGCCATCCACGGCCGCGCTGACGATGCCGCCCGCGTAGCCCGCGCCCTCGCCGCAAGGATAGAGGTTGCGCATACGCGTGGCCTCGCCAAACTCGTTTCGCGCGATGCGCACCGGCGCGCTCGTCCTGCTTTCGATCGCGGTGAGCACCGCCTCGTCCATATCGAAGCCGCGAAGCTTGCGCCCAAACGCGAGCACACCGTCCTTGACGCCCTCGGCGATAAAATCCGGCAGTACGGCGTTGAGATCGCAGAGCTTGACGCCCGGCAAACAGCTGGGCGCAACGCTCCCCCACCCGTAAGGCTCGGCGCCCGCGAGGAACGCGCCGAGCGTGGACGCAGGCGCGCGGTAGTCGCCCCCTCCCGCGCGGAAGGCCGCGCGCTCGAGTTTCTCCCGAAACGCAAGGCCGCCCAGCGGCCCCGGGGGGAAATCCCGCTCGTCCACCTGCACGACAACGGCGGAGTTCGAGTTGACGTCGCGTCTGGCGTGCTCGCTCATGCCGTTGACGACGACGCGGCCCTCTTCGTTCGCGCAGCCGATCACCTTACCGCCGGGGCACATGCAGAAAGTGTACACGCCCCGCCCGCCCGAGCGGTCCGCGAAGCGGTACTCCGCCGCGCCCAGGCGCGGGTGCCCCATGTGCGCGCCGAACTGGGAGCGATCGATCAGCTCGCGCGGATGCTCGATGCGCACGCCCGCCGCGTAGGGCTTGGCGGCCATCTCAAGGCCCGCTTCAAAAAGCATGCGATAGGTGTCGTCCGCGTTCTGCCCCACAGCGAGCACAAGCGTCGAAGCGGGAACGCGCTCCACGCCCGCGGTGGTCTCCACGCGTACTGCAGTAAGCGCGCCGTCCAGGCTCTCGAGGCCGCAGAGCTTCGTATTAAAACGGACCTCGCCGCCAAGCCGCTCGATCTCCGTGCGGATGGCGAATACCACGCCACAGAGCTTATCCGTGCCGATGTGAGGCTTTGCCTGCACGGCGGTTTCCTCCGGCGCGCCGAAGCGCACAAGGGTTGAGAGCACCTCGTCGCACAGGGGGTCCTTGATGCGCGTGGTCAGCTTGCCATCCGAAAACGCGCCCGCCCCGCCCTCGCCGAACATGGCGTTGCTCTCAGGGTCGAGCCGCCCGCCCGTCCAGAAACTGCGCACGTCTCTCTCCCGCTCGGCGACAGACTTGCCGCGCTCAATGACGACGGGTCGGTAGCCGAATTTCGCGAGCGCATAGGCCGCAAACAGACCCGCCGGACCGAGTCCCGCGACGACGATGGGCGCGCCGGGCTTCTCCAAGCCCAAACGCGGCGCAAAGAGCATGCGCGACGGCAGAGCCTCCGCCCTATTCAGGCGAAGCGCCCTCGCCTCATCCCCGGGGGAGAGCGAAACTTCGAGCGTATACTCGAAACAGATGTCGTTCTTCCTGCGCGCGTCGAGGGAAATCCGGTGTGCGCGCAGCGAGAGGATCGCGCCCGCGGGTATATCAAGAGCCCTCGCCGCAAGCGCTTTGAGCGAGGACTCGTCCGCCGAGAGCGGAAGACGGATGTTGTTGAGGATGAGCGCCATATCAGTTGATCACCACGGTGACGGCCACTACGGAGAGAACCTTGGTCAGCTCCTGCGTCATTTCATCCGTGGGAAGCTCCACGTACAGCGGCACGTTCTCGTAGGTGCCCGCAATATAATCGGTCAGGTCGATGTAAATCGTCACATCGTCCCGCGCGAGGAGGTTGACAAGGCTGATCCTGCCGGAAATCGCGACGTCCGCCGCGCTGACGCTCAGCGTCGCGTTGAGCTTCCTGCCAAGGCCGCGCACGTCGATGGGCAGCTCCATGAAGGAGACGCTCGCGCTCTTCTCGCGGATCTCGATGTAAAGCTCCACCGTATCCTCGTCAAGCAGGTTCAGGCCGTCCGGCACGAGCATGGCAAATATCTGCTGGATGCTTTCCTTCGAGCCCGAAATGTCGATGGGCTCGAGCGCGATCGCGGAAACGGCCGCCAGCGCGTCCGCGTCCCCGACGAGCCGCACGGTTTCAGGGCCCTTGACGATCCTGCAGCTCACAAGTTCGAAGTTGGGCGGCAGATCGTCCGCCCCGAGCAGCGCGCTGAGCGTGTCGACGGGTACCTCTTTCATGTGCATCACGTCGAGCTTAACCGTGACGGAAGGAAGCGCTCCGATGAGCACATCGGAAGATATAGCATTCCCCTGCGCGTCGTAGAGCGTGAGCATGACGGAGCGGTTGACGCTGTCCGTAAGCCCGGTCAGGTCGAGGTCCGCGCCGGCCTTCGCAATCGCCGCAATATCCTCGGCCGCGCCCTCGACATCGATCTCCGTGCGGCCAATTACCGGCTCTCCCGCCCAGTATCCTTCCGGAAGCGCGCCCGTCAGGCCGACTTCGACCGGCACGCGCCTGGTTACGAGATCGTCCACCTCGATGGTCACCTGGGAGGGCGAAATCGAGGAAATATCCCCCGTGGTGGTCTTGGCGCTGATGGTGATCTGGTATGTGCCCTTTTCGGTAATACCGGCGAGGTTGATGGTTGCCGTGATGTCGTCGATGTTGAGGTCCGCATACTGCGTGAGCTGCGTCTTCACCTTGACGACCACGTCGCTGAACTGCTTGTTGCCGCGGATGATGAGGTTGCGCGCAAGCAGGTCCGCCTCGCCCTCTATGGTGACGCTGACGTTGGAGATGGTCTTTACGCGCACGGGATCCTGCATCATAAGCACATACCCCCATAGGAGCATGGCGAACACGAGGGATACGATCTTGAGCACGATGCGCTTGGTAAAAAAGTCCTTGATGAAGGTCTTGACCGTAGCGGAGAAGTTTTCGTTTTTATTTTTCATTTTTATTCCTCCGCTTGAGCAGGCCGAACGAGCTTTCCGCCTTGGTGACGAAGATCGACTCGAGCAGGTTCTTCAACGCCTTCTGGTCGATGTAGCGCACGAGCTTGCCGTCCCGCGCGAACGAGATGACCCCCGTCTCCTCAGAGACGATGAGTGTGACGCTGTCCGAAACGCTCGACACGCCCAGCGCGGCGCGGTGGCGCGTGCCAAGGTCGCGGGAAACGGAAAAATCCTCGCTCAGCGGCAAAAAGCACGCCGCGGCGACGAGCCTGCCGTCCCGTATGATGACGGCCCCGTCGTGCAGCGGCGTATTCGGCTCGAATATGTTTTCAACCAGCGGCGCGGAGATCACACCCTCGATGCGCGTACCGGTGGAGACGATGTCCGCGAGGCCGGTTTTCTGCTCGATGACGATCAGGGCGCCGACCCTGCGCTTAGAGAGGTTGAGTATCGCCTGCTGCAGCTCGGCGACGATCTGCGTCTCCTCCTGATGCACGTCGTTAAAGAGGTTTTTGTAAAACAGCTCCCCACGACCGATGTGCTCGAGCGCGCGCCGCAATTCGGGCTGAAAGAGCACGACGGCGACGATGATGCCAGAAGCTACGAGCGAGTTGAGCAGCCAGCTCACGGTTTGAAGCTGCAGCGCGTCGCTGAGAATCGCCGCGATGAAGAGCACGCCGATGCCCCGTAAAACCTGATACGCGCGCGTTTCCTTGGTAAGCAGAATCAGGCGGTAGAGAAGAACCGCGATGATGATGATATCCAGTATATCCGCGACGCGAAATTGCGACAATCCGCTCGAAATCGCCTTGACGAGTTCATCGTATGACAAAGCGGCTTTCTCCTTTCCATCCGTCGTGGCATTCGGTCTATTTGATGATTATACAACACGCGGGCGGTTTATTTCACGTTTCACCGCGCTCGTTCACCGATTGTTTACCGGTTACTCCCCCACGCCCGCGTCGAACTGCCCGAGTTGTTTTTCAAGCGCTTCCACTTTAATCGCAAAATCCTCGACCTCACTCGCGATCTCGCATAGATCAGGATCGTTGAGCGCGCCTGCCGTTTCAAGCGATTTATCGGTTTCGATCGCGAGCTCGTCCTCTCTGAGCATCACTTCGATTTTCAACTGCTCCAATAATTCGGATGTGATATCCGGATAGTATTTTGATTCCACATTACATCCTCCGATAACGGCGCGGATCAGCATAGCGA
>DATMYG010000099.1:0-3929 GCA_035561055.1 Clostridia bacterium
ATCACGCTGATTACGCCGATCGCCATCGAGAAGGGTCTTCGTTTCGCCATCCGCGAGGGCGGCCGTACGGTGGGCGAGGGCGCGGTTGCGGAAGTCCTGAACAACTGACAATAGGCAAATGACAATCGAATGACATGCAAAGGCCTTCGTCAAACAGACGAAGGCCTTTTTTGTAGGTAGGGGCGGATAGTATCCACCCGGCGCTCATTATGGAAATTAAGCGTCGTGAATGGCCCTTGTTCTCGCACGCCGGATCAGTTTGTTATATAGGCGCGTATCGTGGGCGTCGAAATGCTCCTCGATGAAATAATCGAGGGGGAACCATGCGACGTCGGTATTCTCGCCGGGCCGGGCGCGCAGGGGCGCAAGCTCGTCGCAGACGAGCAGGTACGCTACGGATAAATGCAGATGCGCGTTCACATAATGCCCCCGCCGCCGGTGCGCGAAGACGGGCAGCACGTCGAGGGAAGCGATTTCACGCGAGAGCGGGTCCATCACTTCGACGCCGGTTTCCTCCGTCGCTTCCCTGATGGCGACGCCAATTAGATCGCCGTTCCCGTCGGCATGGCCGCCCGTCCAGGCCCAGGCGTTGCGGATGTTGTGGTGAACCAACAGAACCTTGTCGAGCCGTCGGTTCAGGATAAAGCCGGAGCTTGTGATGTGGGCGATGGAATTATCCCGTAAAAGCACATCGTCCTCGTGTCGCCGGATGAAGGAGAGGATGACGCCTTTATCGGTTTCCTCCTGCTCGTCTTCCGGCGCGAAGCGCTCGATGGCGGCGATGTAATCCATGCTTTCCTCCATGATGCGCGCGGGCGTATGCCGCCCGGCCTTTCTACTCATTATCCTACATCGTTCGCGGGATGGCAAGGCGGATACGAACGGGCGCGGATATCCCAGGCGGGGCGTTCGATTGTCAATTGCCCTCTTTCGTGGTACGATGTACCCGATAAAACGCGCGAGGTGACGGCATGACGCTGATGTACCGAGAAATCATGGAGCAGCCCGAGGTCCTCGGTCGGCTGTATGAAAAAAACGAGCAAACGCTACGCGAGCTCGTCGCGGAGCTCAAAGCGAGTGAGGTGACGAAGGCGGTGTTCGCGGGACGCGGCACCTCGGATCACGCCGCCGTCTATGCGCAGTACCTGCTCGGCGTGTACAGGGGCGTCGTGAGCGCGCTTGCGATCCCCTCGAGCATGTCCGCTTACGGGGCGAAGCTGAATCTCGCGGATTGCCTCGTGGCGGGCGTTTCGCAGTCCGGTCGGGCGACCGACGCGCTGCTCGTGCTCGAACAGGCGGTATTGCAGGGCGCGTCCACCATCGCCGTCACCAACGACGCCTCCTCTCCCATGGCGCGCGCGGCGAAATACCACCTCGACTGTTGCGCCGGGGAGGAGAAAAGCGTCGCCGCGACCAAGACCTTCACCGCGCAGATGTACCTAGTTGCGAGCTTAGCTGCGCTCTGGGGCGATAGCGGAGAGCTTCTCGGCGCGCTTCGCCGCGTGCCGGAGCAACTCGCGGCCTTCCTTTCCGCGCCGCCCGAAGCGCTCTATCATATGGCGGAACGCTTCCGCTATGCGGACGACGGCTTCGTGCTCTCGCGTGGCTTCAACTACCCGGTCGCGCTCGAGTGCTCGCTCAAGCTCAACGAAACGTGCTATATGAAGATCAAGGGGTATTCCGCCTCTGACTTTTACCACGGGCCGCTCGCCCAGCTCGACGAGAAGTCGCCCGTCGTCGTGCTCGCGCCGCGCGGTGCGCTCTTCGAGGATATCCGCGCGCTCGCCGGGCGCATCCGCGCGTGCGGCGCGCAAGTCAATATGGTCACGGACGATGCGGCTCTCGCCGCAGAATACCCGGGCGGCGTGCTGCTGCCGCACACGGGGCATGAGGCGACTTCGGCCTTTGTCTTCGCGGCCTTCGCGCAGCTTTTCGCGGAACGCTTGTCTGTGAGCCGTGGCCTCAACCCGGACGAGCCCCGCAACCTTAAAAAGGTGACGCTCACGCTTTAGAGGGCGATGCATCGCCTTTTCGATTGCTTCAAACGGCCGCCCTGCGCGGCCTTTTCCATTTGCTCACATCCATGGCGCCAAAAGATGACAAATTGCGCGGTAACGCTTATAATAATGGATGGATTATCCAGAAGCGGGGGCGCCTGCGATTTCGCTGCTCCGCTCAATGTCCGGAGGACCGTATGCATCCTGTGATCACCGCGTTCGTCTGCACGCATGTAGGCAAGGTAAGGCGCAACAATGAGGACAACTTCTTCATGAACGGCCTCTGCTTCGATCCTGCGGTCGAGAAAAAGGGCTTTCTGCGCCGCAGGGAGTACGAGGAGCCCGTGCAGCTCTACGCCGTGTGCGACGGCATGGGCGGCCAGGACGCGGGCGAGGAGGCATCCAAACGCGCCGTCGCCCTGATGGGTAGTCTAATTACGGACCTGCGCTCCGGCGAGGAAACGCGCGCCGCCGTCAACCGCTATGCCGCGCTTGCCAACGACGCCGTCGCGGCGCTGAAAACGGATTCCGGCACGACGCTCGTGCTGCTCTGTATCCGGGGGGATACCGCGACCATAGCGTGGCTGGGGGACAGCCGGGCGTATCTTCTCCGGGACGGGAAGCTCCTGCGCCTTACCATTGACCACACCGAGGAACAGCGGCTGATCCAAATTGGCCTTCCCGCCGCGGGCGGGCGTGCGCGCAGCGAGCTTACGCGCTACCTCGGCATGGACGTGCCCGGCCTCGTCGTGACGCCCAGCTATTCCAAGGATGTTTTCCTCAGGCGCAGGGACGCGTTTTTGCTCTGCTCGGACGGCCTTACGAACATGATCGGGGAGCAGAGGATCGCCGAAATCCTCGACGCGAGCGACTATCCTGCGCGGGACCTTGTGGACGCCGCGCTCTTGGCGGGCGGGCACGACAACGCCACGGCGCTCGTTGTGGACGTGGAGCGGCTGGCGAAGCCCTTCTCGCTATTCGGGCTGAAACATAGTATGATCGGCGCAACGTAAAAACGCCCCTACAAGCGAACGCCGGGGCCGCTATTTCTTTGTCGTTTGTCAGAGCGGAAGCCTTACGGTAAATAGGGAGCCCGTGCCAGGCTCGCTTCGCACGGAAATGCCCCCGCGCATGAGCTCGACGATGCGCTGGACAATCGTGAGGCCGAGGCCGTTGCCCTCCGTGGCGCGCGAGGTCGCGCCCTGGAAGAACTGCTCGAAGATGCGTTTCTTCGTTTCCTCGTCCATGCCGACGCCGTGATCCTCCACCTCGACGACGAGGTGCTTTTTATCCCTGTGGCAGGCGACGCGGATCTCGCCCTTGTCGTGCGAGAACTTCACCGCGTTGCCGATGAGGTTGATGAAGAGCTGCGAGAGCATTTCCTGGTTGCCGCGATACGTCGCGTCCTCGAGAGCGAGGTCGAAGACGATTCCTTTTTTCATCCATTCCTTCTCGAGGAGCAGGATGCACGCGCGCAGCTGTTCGTCGATACGGATATCCTCGCACTCGGTTACGATCTGCTGGTGCTCGAAGCGGGTAAGCATTAGGATGTTCGAGGACATGTTCGTAAGCCGGTCGGCTTCCGCGACGATAATGTCGACGTATTCTCGCCTTTGCGCGTCGGAGAGCCGCGGGTTGCGTAGTTGCCGCGCGAAGCCGCGTATGGATACGATGGGCGTTTTGAACTCATGCGAGAACGTGTCGATGAAGTCCCGGCGAAAGAGCTCGAGGCTGCCCAGCTCCTCCGCCATGGTGTTAAAGCTCCGGATGAGCTCAATCAGTTCGCTTTTAGCGCCCGCCTCGTCCACGCGCACGGAAAAATCACCCGCGGCGACGGAGCGCGTTGCGCGGATAAGCTGGTTGACGGGCTTGAGGAACCAGCGGGAGAGCAGCGCGGAGAGCATCGTGCCTATCGCGATGCACACGACCAGC
>DATMYG010000100.1:0-3899 GCA_035561055.1 Clostridia bacterium
CGCGTCCAGTCCCTGGAGCGGTACGCCGGTTTTGTCCTTGACGAGTTCCGTGCGCTCGAATTCGCTCTTGCGCGCGGCTTCGGCGCGATATGCTTCGACCGCGTCCCAGTTGCGGATGCGCGAACGGTATTTGTCCACATACGGATGCTCCGGGCTCATGACCATGTACGTCGCGCCGAAGAGCGTATCCGGCCGCGTGGTGAATACGCGGAGCGTATCGTCTGTTCCGCCCAGCGCGAAGTCCACCTCCGCGCCCTCGCTGCGGCCGATCCAGTTCTTCTGCTGGATTTTCACGCGCTCGATATAATCCACCGTGTCAAGGTCATCGATAAGCCTCTGGGCGTAGGCGGTGATTTTGAGCATCCACTGGCTTCTCACCATCTGCACGACCTCGCCGCCGCAGCGCTCGCAGCGGCCTTCCACGACCTCCTCGTTGGCAAGACCGACCTTGCAGGAGGTGCAGAAGTTGATGGGGATCTCCGCCTTGTACGCGAGGCCGTTCTCGTAGAGCTTGAGGAAAATCCACTGCGTCCATTTATAATAGTCAGGGTCGGAGGTGTTCACCTCCCGGCTCCAGTCAAACGAATAGCCCAGGCGCTTCAATTGCGCGCGGAAGCGCTGTATGTTCTCCGCCGTGACGACGGAGGGATGGATGCCGGTCTTGATGGCATAGTTCTCCGTGGGCAGACCGAACGCGTCGTACCCGATGGGGAAGAGCACGTTGTAGCCTTCGAGGCGGCGCTTGCGGCAGACGACGTCCATCGCCGTGAACGGGCGCGGATGGCCGACGTGGAGCCCCTGCCCGGAGGGATAGGGGAATTCGATAAGCCCGTAAAACTTTGGCTTTTTGCAATCCTCGACAGCTTCGAAGCAGCGCGCCTCGGCCCACTTCTTCTGCCATTTGAGTTCGACCGAATCGTGATCGTACCGTTTTAACATACATAACCTCCATGCCGTTTTCGCCTGTAAGTAAAAATAAACCGCCTCCCCATGGGGAGACGGATCTTTTCCGCGGTACCACTCCTGTTGGCGCACAGCGCCCGCTCAAGCCCCTGTAACGCGGAGGCGCGCCGCGCATTTCCTCGCGGAGGCTCCGCGGCGAGCTTCGGCCGCGCCGTATGCCGCCTCGCACCGTCCGGCGGCTCTCTTTGCTACGCGCTTGCCTACTGTTCCGTTTCACAGCCTTACCGTATTGTATGTTACGTTGGCGGAATTGTCAACGCAAACGGCGATTTTCAAATGAAATCGCCCGGGCGTGTTCCTCTTTTTCGGGCATCGTGGTATAATGTTCTATCATTTCCGTACATTTCCTGGGGGGTATTTATGGAGCATAACGAACAATCCGGCGCATCGAACAAGAAAGGCAGCCTTTCGATTTCCGTCAAGTCCTTCGTCAGCGTCATGGCCATCCTCCTCGCGCTCATGGTCGTGATCGGCATTCTGACTTATATCGTCCCCCACGGCCGCTACGAGCGCGTCATGGTGGACGGCAGGGAACAGATCGTCCCCGGCAGCTATACGCCCATCGAGGGGGAGAGCGGCTATCCCGTCTGGCGCTGGTTCACCGCGCCTTTCGAGGTGCTCGACAGCGCGGACGCGACGAACATCATCCTCATCGCCGTGCTGCTCCTGGTGCTCGCGGGCAGCTTTTCCATCATCGAAAACACGGGCGGCATCAAGGCCATCGTCGTGCGGCTCATTCGCAGGTTCAGCGAGAAAAAGCACGGGCTCATCTGGGCGGTGTCGCTCTTCTTCATGGTCATGGCCTCGATGTTCGGCACGTTCGAGGAAATGCTTGTGCTCGTGCCCCTCATATTGATGCTCGCGCGCAGCATGAAGTGGGATAACCTCACGGGCCTCTCCATGTGCCTGCTCGCGGCGGGCGTGGGCTTCGCGGTGCCGCTGCTCGATCCCTTCACCATCGGCCTTGCGTGCAGGATCGCCGGGGCGAACGTGCTTTCCGGCATTTGGTTCAGGCTCATTATCTTCGCGCTGCTCTGGGTGCTGCTCTCGGCATTCACGACGCGTTTTGCCAAGCGCTATGAGAAGCGTGCCTCAGCCCTCGGCGAAACCGGCTCCGGCGATTTCGAGCAAAGCGACGAGGAGCGCGCCAATGAGGGCAAGGTGTTTAGGGTCTACTGCGCGTTCTTCATTTCCATCATCGCGGTCATGGTCATCGCCTCCGCGCTCACCAACATCGAGGCGCTCGCGGATATTTCGTTGCCGGTCATCGGCGTAGGTTTCCTCGTGGGCACGCTTATCTGCGGAATCGCCGTCACGGGCAGCGTATGGAAGACGCTTAAGTTCTTCGGCTCGGGCGTCGCGGGCATGAGCCCGGGCATCCTCATGCTGCTGTGCGCGGGCAGCGTCAAGTTCATCGCCATGCAGGGTAACATCCTCGATACGATCATGTATCAGCTCATCAACGGCCTTTCGGGCGTGACGCCGTACGCGGGCGTGCTGCTGATCTATTTCATCGTGCTGCTGATTGAGTTTTTCATCGGAAGCGCCAGCGCGAAGCTCTTGCTCGTCATTCCCATCATCATGCCCATCTGCGACATGATCGGCATCAGCCGGGAGCTTGCGATCCTCGCCTTCTGCTTTGGGGACGGGTTCACCAACGTCTTTTTCCCGACCAACGCGGTCATGCTCGTGGGCCTCTCCATCGCGGATACGAGCTACGGCGCGTGGTTCAAACGCACAGCGCCCTTCCAGCTGCTGCTCTTAATGCTGAGCATGGGCTTCCTGCTGCTCGCGACCGCAATTGGGTATTGACGAGCGGCCGGACCATCGTAAAATTGAACGACCTTCGACAGAACGTCGAAGGCCGTTTTCATCGCTCAACGCGCTTTGATCCGATAGCGCAGGATCGTGCGCAGCTTCTCCGGCGTGGTTTTGCGCGTGTCGCTGAAATAGATTTCCCTGTGAATGTGAGCCGCGCGCGCATAACCGCGTTCCGCAACCAAACGGTCCATCCTCACGAAGGTGGCGGGCTCGTCGTCGAAGGGGCCCGCGTGCAGCGCCTGCACGCAAAGGCCGTCCTCCATGCTCAGAAAAGCGATCTCGCCCAGCAGCGGATGCGGCTTTTTGCGCCGTGCCGTTTCCAGCGCGGCTTCGAACAGATCCTTTGTGATGAAATCCGGCTGCCGAATCATGATGGTATAGAGATAACTCGCCTTGTCCCGCGGATCCGCCGTGTTTTTCGTATTCCATACCCCCTCGAGGGGGAACACGGAAAAATCGTCGTACCCGCTTTGCGCGCTTATCCCGGGGTCCTTCACGCAGGCCGCCTTATACGCGAATTTCAGCGTGTACGCGAGGGAATAGAGCGCGCCGACATGCTCCGTGAAATCTTCTTGGTTCGGGTCGCCCTCCCCGCCGAGGGCGATGAAATTCCAGCGCGGTACCACAATGATTTCAGGGGTCTGCTTCGCGCCAAGAAGCGCGTTTTGATCTTTCTTGCATTCGTACTTCATCTTCAAACCTCCACGCTGTATTCAGACTTATCCCACAACGCCCGCCTCGAAGAGCCGGACGAGCGAAGTTTCGGCCTCTATGGATTCGACGGTAAACGTAGCGTTCGGCGCGAGCGCATCCGCTTGGCGCATCAGGGATACGATGTCCAGCGCGCCGTCGAAGAGGCCCGCGTGCCTGTCCGCCCCGCCGTCGTTGTTGTGCAAGTGGATGTGCGCAAGGTACGGCGCAAATTCCTCCACCCAAGCCGGCGCGGGGGTCCCCTTGGCGCACACGTTCGCGTGGCCAAGATCGAGGCACAGGCGCAGGCGGGGATCGCCGACGGCTTTGGCAACGGCGGCGGGCATGTACGGCTCGGCCTCCATGACGTTCTCGACGCACAGCATCATTTCCGCGGGGATCGAAGCGAGCAGCTCGCGCCAGAA
>DATMYG010000101.1:0-2491 GCA_035561055.1 Clostridia bacterium
GTGAAGCTGCGCTGCACGGGCTGCGGCAGGATCGTCATGCTTGACCGGCTCGATTTTCTCAAGCGCGCGAAGAAAAACCTCGGTCCCGCGGGCGGCGGTAATCCAAGCGAAGGGAACGGCTGAACGAATGCGCAACAAGCTCTCCAAGCAGAAGCTCAAAAAGCTCGTCAAGGCGGCGGAAGACCTGCACGAGAAGGACGCCGCGTACAAGCGCGACGCGGACGTGCAGTTTTATCTCTACCTCGCCGCGGTCGTGATCCTGGCGCTCTCCATACGGCTCTTCATCTTTGAGCCGGTGCGGGTCGACGGCGACTCGATGTACGACACGCTCGTCAACAACGAATACATGTTCACCGAAAAGGTGACTTACTGGTTCCGCGAGCCGGAGCGGGGGGAAATTATCACCTGCTTCTATCCGGGCTACACGATTTCCTGCGTGAAGCGCGTCATCGCCATCGAGGGGGACACGATTTCCATCGAAGGCGGGCAGGTCTACGTCAACGGGGAAAAAATTGACGAGTCGGCCTACTGGAACGGCCTTCTGCTCGGCGACATGGATCCTGTGACCGTGCCGGAGGACTGCGTCTTCGTCATGGGGGACAACCGCAACGACAGTAAGGACAGCCGCGCCGCCTCGGTGGGCGTTATCCCCGATTACAGGATTGTGGGCAAGTGCCGCGCGGTCATCTGGCCGCTCTCGGAAAGGCGGAAGGTCTGAATGGAGCTCGCACCCCGCGCGCGCCGAAACCGGCAGGAATATAAGCGCCTGCGCGCGTACGGCTGGCTGTGGGCGGTTTTCGCCGCGTCCCTCGCGGTGGCCTTCATCTTCACGGCGCTATTCACCTCCATCCGCGCGACGGACGCGGGCATGGCGCCTTTCGTTGCGGAGAACGACATCGTCCTCTATTCCAGGCTTTCGCGGTACGTCCTCGCGCCCAAGCGCGGGGACGTGCTCGCTTTTTATGCCGAAAAAAACGGCCCGACCTATGTCGGGCGCGCGGTGGGCCTGCCGGGAGAAACGGTGGAGATACGCGGCGGCAGGGTCTATATCGACGGCGTTCTTCTCGACGAGAGCGCGTATGCTTCGGGCGCGTGCCCGGACATGGCGGCTTTGAGCGTGCCTGAGGGCTGCTATTTCGTGCTGCCGGACGCGCGCGCCTATGCGGGCGTGGAGGACGCCGCGAAGCTGACCGTTTCCGGCAACGCCATCGTGGGGACGGCGTTTTTGCGCGTGTCCCCCTTACATAGGATCGCCTTATTCAAATAGGCCGCGGCCGAATTTGTCGAGCGCGTACCAGAGCGGGATGCCGATGCCGTAGCATGAGACGGCCTGCCCCGCGAACACGCCCGCCATACACATCCAAAGCGGAAGCTCCACCTGATACGCATAACGAAGAAGAAGCCCCACGACCACGGCGTTGACGACCACGGCGGGGAGAGGCGCGAGCCATTTCGACACGCCGCGCTGCTTCATCAGGTACGTCAGGTACGCCGCGGCGAGCGTCGCGAGCGAGCCGAAGACGACGTCCAGCATAACCGCCCCGGTCACGAGGTTGGCGATGGCGCAGCCCACGAACAGGCCGGGAACCGCCTCCGGGCAGAAATACGGCAGCACGCAGAGCGCCTCCGAGAAACGCAGCTGCACGCCCGCGCCCAAGGGTACCGTCACGAGCGTGAGCAACGCGTAAAGCGCCCCGATCAGGGCGCCCCGGGCGATCGCTCGCGCGCTCATATGTTACGCTTTCCTGGCGAGGAATTCGTTCAATCTGGCCGTAAGCTCGTCCGCGTCGATGCCGTGCACGGCGCAGGCCTGCTCGAGATTCTCGCCGCTGGCCATCACGCAGCCGAGGCAGTGCATCCCGCTCGCGAGCAGGATGTCCGCGAGGTTCGCGTCTGTGTGCAGGATCTGTTCGATGGTCATGTTCTTGTCTATCATATCGTTCTCCTTTGTGCTCTTTACGGGCTGATTATATCATATCCGCTCCGGGGCTTCAACAATCCGTCAACAGCGCGCCGGAGAGCGGCGGCAGCACGAGATTGACCCTACCTTCGGGCGCGTCCACGCGCGCGTCCGTGAGCGCGTCGCGAAGCCGCGCCGCGATGGCGAGCCCGCCCGCGTCCGGCCCTTTCTCAAAATCCGCGGCGCAGATGCTCACCTGCTTCGCGCTCTCGGAACGGTTGACGAGTACTACCGCGGAGGAGCTGCCCAGCGTGCGCAGCAGCGCGAACACATCCTCGTCCGGCGCGGCGAAGCCGCATAAGCCCGCGCGCATCGCCGGGCAGGCCGCGCGCGTTTTCGTCAGCAGTTTGTAGCGCGAAAGGATATGCATGTCCTCATGCCCCCACGGATAAGTCGCGCGGTTGAAGGGGTCCGCCATGCCGGAAAGGCCAACCTCGTCCCCGTAATAGATGCAGGGCACGCCGGGGTATGCCATCTGCACCATGGCGGCAAGTATCTGCCTTGCGCGGCCGCGCGCGGCGGCGTCCGGCG
>DATMYG010000102.1:0-11070 GCA_035561055.1 Clostridia bacterium
GCCCCGGTACCAGCCCATGAGCAGGCCCAGGGGCACACCGATGACGATCGCCAAAGCAAAGCCGGTCAGAGCCACCTGAAGGCTTGATAAGATATTGACCGTGAGCACCGCGCCGTCCGGATCGGGGTTCGTAAATTTCGCAATGAAGAGGTTGAACACCTCGATCGGCGCGGACAAATATTTGCTTGGCACGAGCCCCGTAGAACACGCCAGCTGCCAGATAATAAAGAACAGCAGCACCGCGGAAATCGAGAGCATCGTGTTCTGATAGGTGATCCTGCGCCGCCTGTTCTGCACCGCGGCAACGCGCTCTTCGTCGCTCAGCGCCCTGTTTTTGTATTTTTCTTCCATGGTATTCCCCCGCTTTCAGGACATGATTGTCAAAAAAGTGGCTGCGCGGCAATTCGCCTTGCCTGCCGAAGCCGGATCGCAGTCATGAGATGCGCCTCATGGCAGATCCCGTAATTTCCCGGAATTCCATGGGTTTCCCGCCCCGCGTCGGCGGGGCGGGAAACCCGCAGGATGTCAGCGATATGTCTCAGGTTGTTGGGTTGGGTTACACGATCAGCTTAATACGTGATGCCCGCCGCGTCAAGCCGCGCCTTCGCGCCCATGGCTACGACGTCCGTAATGACCTGGCTGTCGAGATAGCTCACGCGGTCCTCCGCGGTATACTTGCCCTCGCCGATGAAGAAGTCGAGGCCGACGAGGATGTCCTTCTCCGCCTGGAACAGGTCGCGCGCGGTGTAGAGGCCCGCGGCGTCGGGGGAGGTGGCGCTAAAGAGCTCGAACCACTCGGCCGTGGTGGGGCCGCGGTACCAGTCCATAACGCGCTTGGCGGTGTCTTCGGTGCAGAGCATGCCTTCGTTCTCACAGTCCTCGAGATACCAAGCGGCAGCCTGCGCCATGTTCTCCTCGCTCGCGTAGCACCACTCGACCATGCGGTGGAACAGGATGCAGGCATCCTCGACGAGCTCGGCGTTGTTAGAAAGGATTTCGTCGGTCGCGACCGTGCCGCAGGGCGCCTTGAAGCCCAGCGTGCCGGCGTCGCCGATGCGGACATAGCCCGCGTCCTCAGCCGCGAACGCGATGGCGTTCCAGCAGCCAAGGCCGTCGCCCGTGCCGCCATTGAAGACGGTGAGGGAGCTTGCGTTGTCGGAGTTGGTGCTCTTAATGTCGGCGAGCGTCAGGCCGACCTGGGCGAGCGCGCTCACGAGGACCGCCTGGGCGGTGGTGCCGGTCGGGTACACCCACTCGGTGCCCTTCCAGTTTTCGGGATTGGTGGGATCCTGGGCAAGCGGGGAATCGGCACGGGCGAAGAGCGCGAGGTTCTCCTCATAATCGGTGATGTCGATGATCTTAAGGCCGAACTCGGCGGACTTCTTCATCGCGATGCACAGGCCGCCTTCGCCGCAACTGGCGATGTCCCACTCCTTGTAGGCTTCGATCATCGCCGGGCCGCCGGTGAAGCTGACGAATTCGACGTCGATGTTGAGCTCGTCAAAATAGCCCAGCTTTTCCGCGAACAGGAACGGATAGGAAAGCGGAGATCCGGTGAAGAAACCGATGCGCAGCGTCTGGGTTTCCGCAAACGGCTCGAGGCCAAAGGTGGTCGTCGCGGCTTCGGGCGTGGTTTCCGGTGCGGTCGTCTCAGTAGAGGGCGCGGTCTCCGTCGGCGGAGTAGTCTCGGCGACAGGCTCCTTCTCGCCGCATGCCGCCAAAAGCGACAGGCACATGGCCAGAACCAGGATGACGCTCAATACTTTCTTCATGTACTTTTGTTCCTCCTCTTTTTGTTAAATTACCTCAGCCAGAGGCCGCGGTAAACTTCATTCAATTAAAAGTCCCGATCTTCCTTCATGGCAAGATGAACCGCCGCAAGCTTGAAGGTCTTGGGGAGCGCGAGTATATTGGGGTTGGGACCGACGAACTTGCGCTTGGCGTCCTCGAGCGCCTCCTCGAAGGTGGCGCGGGTCTTGAGGCCCATGCCGCGCGCGTAGCCCGGCTCCTGCGCGCCGACGATGTAGATGGCGGAGGTGTTCATCTCCGCGATGTGGCCGCACGCCATCATCGAGAAGCCGTGGTACGGATGGAACGCGCCCGCAAAGCGGTACCTGCGGATGTAATCTTCCTTGGTGCCCACGTACTCGCCGTACTTATCCATGTCGGGCAGAGTCTGCATAGAATCGTGCTGGAACAGCTCGTACACCTCGCGCAGGTAGGGCCAGCGCTCGTCGTGAAAGTAGCCGTTGCAGATGGAGGAGCAGATAAACACGCATCTGTCGCTCATGATCCTGCGGTGACGGATGACCTGCGCGGAAAGCGCCTGCATCATCTGGATGGGGTTGGTACCCATGCCGTCCCCGTAATGGAAGTTCTGCGGCATGCCGAACACGACGACGTCGTACTTCTTCTCCGCCCAGGGCACGTAAGTGCGCTTGTCCGCGATCTCCCAGGAAACCGGCTGCATCTCCTTCGCGTAGCCGCTGAAGACGGCAATCTGGCGCGCGTAGGTGTCAAGCACCGCGTCGCAGCAGAAGAACTTCTTACCCATGCACTGCTCCATATGCATGCCGATCTCGTCGAACTTCGAGCGCATTAAAGAGTGCTTGGAGACGGGCGTGAAGTCCGCTTTGTGCATGACCTCCGGCACGTGGTGGGTAGCAATGCTGCGCCAGTGCGTGATGCCTGTGGTGCAGTGCTTGTACCCGCCCGAATAGCCGCCGTAGGGGTTGCCCTGCGTGTGGCCGATGAGGATGGGGATATCCGAATCGTAGACATACTTATTCATGATTACGCGGTCGCCGCGCTCCGTATAGCCGAGGTCGACCAGATGCTCGTAATCCTCGCTGTCGTGGCTGATGATCTGATGCGAGTGGGAGAACTCACAAAATAGCTTATCCCCCAGGATGATGCGCTGTTCGTTGGGAGGCGTGCGCGGATGCAGGCCGTTGGAGAAAATGAGAAGGATGTCCTTCTTCTCCACGCCGGCGGCGTACAGCTCGTCGAGGATCACGCGGATGGCGACCTTTCGGTGCGAGGTAGGCTGGTTGCCACCCTTGACGATATCCGGGATGACGATCGTCACCGTGGAGCCCTTGTGCGCAAGCTCGGACAGCGGCGGCATACCGATGGGGTTCCTGACCGACGCCCGCGTCGTCTCGACGATCTGATTCTCGGGGATATACGGCGGATCGGGTACCGTTTCACCCGGGATGAATACATCCGTGTTGTCCGGCAGGTTCGCCGCCATCGTGCCATGCCCATACTCAAAATCCAATTTCATCGTCCATCTCCTGATACTATGATAGCGTTACTCCAGTGAGGAATAATAGGTGCGAAAGAGCTTGACCAGCGCGCTCGTGTCCTGCTTGGCAAGGCCCACGCCCTTGGCGTTTTCGTTGATGCTCTGCACGAACGAGGCGACGAGAGGGCACACGCCCGCATCCTTGGCCATCTGGATGCCGAGCCCCGCGTCCTTGCACAGAAGTTCCATGGTGAAATTCGGCTCGTCGAAACGGTCGTCCACGGCGCGCACGGCCGTTTCCTTAAACAGGCCGCTCACCGTTGCCGCGCCGCTCTGCGAGATGACGTCGTAAAACACCTTGCGCTCGATGCCCAACACGTCCGTGAGGGCCATGACCTCCGCGCTGACGGCGTTGATCACCGAGAACATCAGCTGGTTTAAAAGCTTGAACGCGTTGCCCGCGCCGCTCTCGCCCACGCGCACCGCGTCCCGCGCGAAGGTGCGAAGGTACGGCTTGACGCGTTCGATGTCCGCCTCGCTTCCGCCGGACGGCATCAGCCAGTTGCCCGCGGCGCTCGGGCGGCCGAGTATCGGCGCGTCCACATAGCCCGCTCCCTTTTGCGCGGCGCGCGCCGCGCTCGTGCGCGTCGTTTCCGGGCTGACGGTGCTGGTATCCACCAGCACGTGGTTGGGCGTAAGGGATTCCTGCATCGCGTCGATGGTCTCGAGCACGTGCTTTGGCATGGGCAGGGAAAAGATTATGACCTCCGCCTGCCTCGCGACAGCGCCCGCGTCATCTAAGAGCACGGCGCCCTTTTCGCGGATGTACTCCCGGGCCGCCGGCACCGGGTCGTATGCGGCGACGGTATAGCCTGCGCCCTGCAGGCGCTCGAGCATATGCCTGCCCATTGTGCCGACCCCGATGAGGCCAACGTTATTTTGCGATATTGTCGAGCACGTCATACAGTACGCTCCCTTCCGCATCCTTTGGCACTTCGATTCCCAGCAACTTGGAGAGCGTCGGTGCGACATCGATGATTTGCGCCGGGTATTTACGCTTGTATTGCTTCACGCCCGGACCGCCCATGACCATGACGGCGTGCATGTCGTGCAGCGAGGGGAGCGCGAGGTGGACGCCCGTGAAGTTGCCGCAGAGCACCGCTTCCTCATATAGCTCCGCGTTGCGCGCGATACGCTCCGAGCCGTCCCTGTATTTGATTGCGGCGCGGTAGATGAACGGGTGGGACATGTAGCCCGGCTTCCAGGCATAAAGCACGTCGCCCACCCGGTCGTACCCCGGCCCTTCATAGATGCCGAGGGTGCCGCTCTCTTTCTTTTTGATAGCCATGGCCACGACCTGTTCGCCCGTTTCGGGGTTGCGCATCGCAAGCAGCGTCCTGATGATTTCCTCCTGCACGCGCTCGTAATCCTCGGGCTCGACGATGCCGTGCGGATCGCGTCCCTTGAGGTTGATGAAGATATGCGCGTGGCAGGGCTCCAGCGGATGGCACTTGGTCTTCGCCCAGTTGATGGAGAGATTCGAGGGATCGTCCGTCGTGAGGTCGAGCACATAGTCCAAGAGACCCGCGCGGGAAAGATGCTCCTTGACGTAGGGGTTCCAGTCGAGGTGGGTCATGCCGTGGTCGGAGATGAGCACGACGTACGTTTCCTCAAGGTCGACGCCCGCGAGGATCTTGCCGATGTTGCGGTCCACCTGCTTGTAGACGCTGCGGATCATATCCATGCACCAATCAGCTTTCTTGGGGTCGTAGACGCGCGCCTTGGGCTCGATGCCCGAGTAGAGCACGTGCTCGATGTGGTCGATCGTGCCCACCCAGGAGAAGGCCATATCCCACTCCTTGTGGTCGAGCACGTATTTCGTCGCATCCCCCCACCATTCGGCGTGCATGCCGAGCTGCTCGAGGTAGGTGCCCCCGTCCATCCAGCCGTCCATGAACGCCCAAGGGTCGTCCACTTCCATGTATGCGCCGGCCATGGCCTCCACCTCTTTACTGAGAGACGCGGGAACGGAGTACGGCTCCGCGGTGTTGATGGAGGATTGATAAAGCTTAAAATGCGCCGCGTCGGGCGTGAGCTGCAAGATTTGGAAGCGGAAGCGCCCGTCCCGCTCGTAGTCCCGCGCCCTGAAGCGGCGCGTAATCCACGGGCCGAACTCGTTTTTGCCGATGTCGGTAATGGCTTTCGCCGCGTCTTTCTCCTCGGCAATGAGCATGTGGTCGTACCCCGCGTCCGCCGAGGCGTACACGAGCACGTGCATGTTATAACCCGCCACATAGGTCGGCGGCACGGCAATGTCGAACGCGAGAGGCGGCATGTTGCTCGCGGGCAGGTTCTTCCACCCCTCGGCGGGGCGGGTCTTGAGCTGCACCGCGCGGCCGGGTATCTGGTTGCAGTGCAGGAGTTGGTCGGAGAACACCGCGCTGGACGCCACGTCCCAAAGCGGCATATAGAAATAACGGAAGGGCGGATTCAGCGAGCCCGCGAGCTGGACGCCATCCTCTTCCCTGATCGCGCCGAGCGGGAAGGTGACCGGCCAGTTGATGAGGGCGACCTTTTTGCCTTGACGCTTGGCCACGTCCCAAAGCGTTTCGCACAGCACCTCGTTGCGGTCGAACGACGTGTGCCAGTGGTCGAGCTCCTCGCCCGGATGCTTGACCATCAGGCTCGGCACGCCGTTGGTCCCGCTGCCCGCGCCGCTGACGATGGCCGTCCACGCCGCCGCGGTCAGGGGCGGGAACACCGTGACGAGGCGCGAGAAAATGCCTTGTCCTATGAGCTTCGCGGTGTTGGGCATGTTGCCCTCCGCGACAAATTTTTCAACGAGGTCGGGCATCGCCGCGTCCAGACCCAAGAAAAGAATCTTTTTGCCCATCGCTTCCTCCTGTTGCCGGTTTTCGCGTTGATCCATGTAAACCGCCGCTCCGACGCGGCACTTGTATCAAATCTGGTATCTTTTATAATACCAGTATGCCTAAAAAAAAGAACATCGCGTACAGTAGGTATTATAGCATGCGGGAGGGGATTGTCAATGGAAAATAGCCGTCTTATGATCGTTACTTATTTAACGAAATAGCCTATTTTTCAATGAATCCCAGTTTTCCGGGAATTCTACGCCGCCGGAGCGCGCGCGCCTCCACGCGGGAGAAAGCCGCGTCCGGCGCGCTTCGATCTCTCGCTTTGCAATTTACTGGTATTATAGATAAACATTTAACATACTCATTTCAAACCGCTTCGACTTCATGCGAGGCGTTTCAACAATCTTCTACATTTCTATAAAAAGAAGCTGTTCAAGTGAATCCCCTCTCTGGTATGATGAGAGCATCAAATGCAAGCGGTCACACCATGAACGATGGTATCGCCATTCTGGAAAAATCGTTTACGGCGCCGGGCGGCGTTGAAAATCGTCAAACAATACTTATACAGAAAGAAACGCATATGCAAGAAAAGACCGGCCTATTCCCCGCATGGTTAAAGTTCGGCCACAAAAGCGAAAAGGAGAAAATGACCCTCCAGCGGAAATTGGCACTGCGCAGGCTTCACAAACCCAATTACCCGATCTACAGGCTCCTCACCTTCGCGGTCGTCAAGCTGATGTTCGAGAAGAAATTCGGCGTGACGTACACGTATAAGGTGAACCCCAAAGAGTTCAAAGCGCCGTTCATCGTCGTGGGTAACCATTCCTCGCGGCTCGATTACGTTTTTTCCTCGCTCGCCTTCCTGCCGCATTCGCTCAACTATGTCGCGGGCTACAATGAATTCTTCCGCAGTCACCTTGCCTTCATCTTCAGGCTCATGCAGGCCATTCCAAAAAAGAATTTCGTCGGCGACACCTATACCATCCGGGAGATCAGGCGCGTAGCCGCCGACGGCGGGAACATCATCCTTTTCCCCGAGGGAATGAGTTCGATCTCGGGATCCAACCAGCCGTGCGCCATCGCCAGCGGGAAGCTCCTCAAGCACCTGGGGCTGCCCGTGCTGCGCATCGGAATCTCGGGCGGATATCTCACAAGCACGAAATACTGCCTTGACGAGCGCCCCGGCCGCGTGGATGTTGAGGTTGACCTGTTGTTTACGCCGGAGCAGCTCGCCGCGCTTTCCGAGCAAGATATCCAATCGCAGCTCGACAGGGCGATCCGTCATGACGACTACGAATGGAACAAAACGGCGCGCGTCCGCTTCGACGGCAAAGGGCAAATGGCGAAAAACCTGCACGATATGCTCTACTGGTGCCCGCGGTGCGGCACGGAATTCGCAATGAAGGGCGAGGGGAATAAAATCGTCTGCACGAAATGCGGGAACGGCGCAGAGCTCAACGAGTATTACGATCTCATCCCGCTCGACGACGGATGCGTCATACCGGGCACGCCGCGCGTCTGGTGGGATATGCAGCGCGATTTAGCCCGCGAGCTCGTCAGGGACGGGAGCTTTGTCCTCCGCGAACATGTAAAGCTCGGCACGCTCCCCAAATACAGATATCTCAAAAACCAGCAAACCAGCGAGATCACGGGAGAAGGCGAGCTGACGCTCGATCAGGACGGCCTCCATTTTGAAGGCACGCGGGACGGCGCGCCGTTCTCGTTCTCCATCGACGCGAAATGCCTGCCGACCTACGGCATGTGCACGGACATGTCGCGCTTCTACACATTTATAGACGGCGAATTTCTCGAGTTTTTCCCCGATGGCCGTTCCGTCGCCAAATGGCTCCTCACCACGGAGGAAAACCATCGGCGCGCCGGGGGCTTGTGGAAGGATTTCTCGTGAACCGAAGTTCTGCGCCGCTCAGGGCAGCCTTCCCCGCCCGTCAGTTGCTTACACAGTTTCGACTTTTATCAGGTTCGTATTGCCGGAGCTGCCGTTGACGAGGCCCCCGGTGATGACGATGCTCTCCCCCGGCAGCAGACCGAGTGTCTTTTTCGCAATCGCCGTGGCATGGTAAAACAGCACGTCGGTCGAGGTGAAGGCCTCGCTCAGCACGGGCGTCACGCCCCAGGAGAGCGAAAGCTTGTAATAGACCTTCTTCGAGGGCGTCATGCCGATGATGTCGACGGGAGAGCGGAAGCGCGAAACCATGCGCGCCGTAATGCCGGAAAGCGTACACGCGACGATGCCCTTCGCGCAGATATCGATCGCCATGCCGCAGGCCGCGTGCGAAATGGCATCGATTTTATCCTTGATGCGGAATTCCGAGGTCGCGAAGCGCTTGGCGTAGTTGATGTGCTTTTCCGTTTCCTCCGCAATTCTGGCCATGACCTGCACCGCCTGGACAGGATGCTTGCCCGCCGCCGTTTCGCCCGAGAGCATGACGGCGCTCGTGCCGTCGTACACCGCGACGTCCGATATTTCCGCGCGCGTGGGGCGCGGGTTGTGGATCATCGACTCGAGCATCTCGGTCGCCGTGATGACGCGCTTGCCCAACAGCCTACACTTTGTGATGAGGAACTTTTGTATATAGGGCAGTTCCTCGTAGGGCACCTCGACGCCGAGATCGCCCCTGCCGATCATAATGCCGACGCACGCCTCGCAGATCTCCTCAATGTTATCCACACCCGCGCGGTTTTCAATCTTCGCGATGATGTCGATTTCCCTGCCCCCATTTTCATCGAGAAAAGCCCTCAGCTCGAGCAGATCCTTTTTGGAGGAAACGAAGGAAGCGGCGATGTAATCCACATCGTTGGCGATACCGAAGAGAAGGTCCGCCTTATCCTGCCCGCTCAGGTATACCGGGCTCACGACCTTGTTGGGGAAGCTCATGCTCTTGTTGTTGGAAAGCTCTCCCCCGCTCACGACGCGGCAGATCGCGTCCGTATCCGTGAGCCGCATAACTTCGAACACGACAAGCCCGTTGTTGACGAGTATTCTGTCCCCGACCGTGAGCGCCGGAATCAGGTTCGGGAAGCTGACTGAAACGCGCTCCTTCGTGCCCTCGACATCCTCGGTCGTAAACGCAAAGGTATCCCCGTCGTTCAGTACGGCCCTGCCCTCCCCGAACGTTTTGATGCGATACTCAGGCCCCTTCGTGTCCAGCATGATGGAAACGGGGATGTTCAGCGCGTCGCGCACCTTCTTGACGAGGTCGATCCTGTTCTTGTGCTCCTCATACGTTCCGTGGGAAAAGTTCAGCCTCGCGGTGTTCATGCCGGCGAGACACATCGCGGTGATCAGCTCCTCGCTTTCGCTCGCGGGACCGAGCGTGCATACGATTTTCGTCTTTCTCATGATACTCCCCCTTGTCTTCGCAAAGCATTGTACTACGCGACCGCCCCCCGTTCAAGCGTGCTCCCGCACGTGCGGCCGCGCGCCCCTTTCCGGCGGGGGTTTTCCGTGCTATGATTTTCCATAAAGGAGGGATTGAGATGGACATCCGCATGCACGACCTCGGAGGATGGGTCGTAAAGAGCTATGCTCTCGAAACGCCTCTGGGCTGGATCGCCGTGGATACCGGCTACCCCGGCGGCGAGGAGAAGTTCTTCTGGCGCTTCGGGAAACTTGCGAAGCCGGAGGAGCTCAAATACGTGTTTCTGACGCACGCGCACGACGACCACGCGGGCTTTCTCAAGGCGCTGCTGGAAAGGACGCAGGCCAAGGTCGTGCTGCACTACGCGGGGCTTTTGCGGCTCGCCTGCGGGGAAAACTGCGAGCCGCCGGGCGCGGGTTATTCCTCGCGCGCGGCGACGCTGTTCGGCCTCGTAAAGAAGGACTTTTCCTTCCCGCCCGTGGAACTCGGCGACCGGGCGCTATTCATCCGCAGCGAGGAGGACCAGGTTTTCAAGGCGCTGGGGCTGCCGATCCGCATATTGCTCCTGCCCGGCCACACGGCGGATTCCATAGGTCTTTTCCTCGAGGAAACGGGTCAACTTTTGTGCGGGGACGCCGCGATGAACGCCGTCATCAGCGTCGCGCGCCACACCGTCTGGATCGAGGATCCGGCGGCGTTCGGCGCGTCGTGGGACCGTATGCTCGCCTTGAACCCGACGATGATCTACCCCTCCCACGGAGTGCCCTTTCCTCCCTCCGACCTTGTGAAATACCGGCATTTTCTCGACGGGCGCGCGCTCATTCCGCCGAGGGGATAAAAATATGAAACACGCGGGCCGCATCACACGGTCCGCGTTCGCTTTCAGCATTCTGTATTATTCTTTCAATTTGCCCGGCGTTTGCCCCGTGCGCACATCCCGGTAGGAGACGACGCTGCAACCCGCTTCCTCAACGAGCTTGACCGTGCCCGCGCTACTGTCCGGCGTTTCCCCGCCCGCGGAGCAGAGGAATAGCTCCACCTCGCGCCCCTTGGGCAGGAGTTTGACGATGGCGTTGAACGCGGGCGCAGGATAGCCTGCCCAGACCGGCGCGCCGACGACGATGCGGTCGTACGCGGCAAAATCGATGCCGAGGGGCTGTATGGCCGACGCCTTCCTCTTCATTGCCCGCGGAATGCCCGGGATGAATGCGCCGAGCAAGCCGCGCCTTTTCTTTTCCCGCACGCGCACGGCCTCGGTGCCAAGCTCTGCAGCAAGCCTTTCCGCTTCCTTTTTCGTCGCGCCTCCGAAGGTATAGTATAGGACAACCGTTTTCATTTGAACGCCTCCTGCTGATTGATAAATCCCGGATATTCGTTGCTTTGGCATAGTATATCAGCCCGCGATCCAGAAGTAAACGGGAGGATGGAGCGGCGGCCTTCCGCGGCCATCAAGGCGCCGGGGTACCGTATAAAAAAGTTATTCCTTTCGACACTCCCGCAGAAAATGAGACAGCATATCCCGGTTCCATACCTGCGCTTCGATATAGTGCTCGTCGGTTTTATAGAC
>DATMYG010000103.1:0-2321 GCA_035561055.1 Clostridia bacterium
TACCGCACGAACATCTACAGCGTGGACGCGAAGGGTACGGGCGCGGGCGGCGCGTTCACGACCGCGGGAGACGTGGAACGATTCTGGGATGCGCTTTTAAGCGAAAAGCTGCTCGCGGCGGAAACGGTGAAGGACATGCTCGCGCGTCACAGCGGAAACGGCGAGGATCATTACGGATACGGAATCTGGCTCCGCCCGGAGGGCGAAGCCGAGTATTCCCCGTTTTTCCAGGGCAGCGACCCGGGCGTGAGCTTTATATCGCAGCATCGTCTTTGTGACGGCCTCTCGATTACGTTAATGAGCAATTACGGGGATAACGTGTGGGAGCTGCTCGAGGTATTGCGCGCGGCTTTCCCACAAGCGCACAAGGAAAGGCTATGACGAACAAGCAGCTTCTCGACATCGCCCTGACCCAATCGGCAATCGACATGAACTGCTGTGCACAGGATTTCCTTTGCCAGGAAGGCAGGGTCGTCCTCTCCGCCGCACACCCGGATGCGCGCAGTTATCTGACGCTGCCGTTCTTTTTAAACCTCGTGTCCTACGGGTATAACATCGTCGCCTCCGCGGCGCCGGAATTTGCGCCGGAAGCGAAGCGGTACATCGACAAATACCCGCCCGAGCACTGCTTTGAAACGCCCAATATGCACGCGCTGGACGACGCGCTGCGGCCTTTCGGCATGCGCGTGTGCTTTATGGCGGAGTACTTTTTGCCGGATGTTGAGGCGCTGCGCGAAAGGGAATGCGGCCTCGAGACGCGGATTCTGACGAGCGCGGATTTCGCGGACCTGTACAGGCCGGAGTGGGGCAATGCGCTGTGCGAAAAGCGCAGGCATCTCGACGTGCTGGGGATCGGCGCGTACGATAACGGAACGCTCGTCGGCCTCGCGGGCTGCTCGGCGGACTGCGAGGCCATGTGGCAGATCGGCGTGGACGTGCTGCCAGAATACCGGAGGCGCGGCGTCGCCAGCGCGCTCACAAGCCGCCTCGCGCTTGAGATCCTCGCGCGCGGCAAGGTGCCCTTTTACTGCGCGGCGTGGTCGAATATCCGCTCCGTGCGCAACGCCATCGCGAGCGGCTTCCGCCCCGCGTGGGCCGAGATGACGGCGAAAAGCATGGGATTCATCGCGGGCATGAACAACTGAGCGGATTTTGCGGCGCGGTTTACAGGTTGAACACGAACAGTAGGACGAATACGACGATGCCTACGAGCGCGATGATAAGGCCGTTGTTGCGTGGCTTCGCCTCGCCGCCGTCCTTATAGAACTTGATCGCGCCGAAAACGGCGAGCGCAACCGGGATTGCCAAGCCCAACAGCTTGGGCATGGTGTTGCCGGCAGTCCCGCCCAATGTAAGCTGCACGACCAAAGTATCCGGCAGCAGGATGAACCCGGCGATGCCGCCTATGACTGCCAAGGCGATCAGCGCCGCCGCGACGATTTTTCTGGTTTGATCCGTCATTTTCATAAGTACGCTCCTGTTATCCGGCCGCTTTGAAGCGGCCTTTCTACATATTCCCCTGATTTCTTTCAGGTTCTGGGTTTCCTTTTGCGGTTTTCCTCATTATAACATATTTGTTAAGCGGAAACTGAATTAAAAATGCGACCGTATTGTTTGCAAGGCGCGAGAGGATATCCCCGAGGTTTTCTCCGAAGGGCGCGGCGAACCAGCGCATGAACAATCCGCCGAGATAGATCTGCAAAAACCAGATCGCGACGATCATGACGAAATACAGCGCGCCGGAAGCCGCCGCGTTGTTGTTCGCCTGAAAGGTACCTTTCCTCTGCACGAAGAAATTGGCGACCTGCGCCGCGAAATACGCCGCCGCCGTGGCGATGAGCCCGCCGAGGCCGCCGCCGTCGACCGCGTTGTAGTCGAGTAGCCACCACACAAAATCCACGCTCTTGAGCGGCTTGAGGAGCCAATAATTGAGCAGCGAGAACACCGAAAGGTCCACGAGCGTCGCAACGCCGCTCAGCACCGTGAAGAGGATCAGCTGCGCGAGGGTCTCGTGCTCCTGCCGGAACCGTTTGAACCACGCGATCATATCCCATCCTCCCGGAACTTGCGCGCCTGCTTCTTACGGGAATTGGCGCGAAGAAGCTGCCCCAGCCCCGCGAAGAAACGCCCGTTGACCATGACGAGAAGCGCCTCGAGCATTTCCATATTAAAAGCGCCGCCCGTCATACGCGCGAGCGCGCGATAGGGCATGGAGAAGGCGACGCCGATGTTGAGCGCCATGTTACGTTTGCCAAGAAGAACTATCAGGCCTCTGGCAAGCTTCACGAAGCCGTAGAAGAAGCGCCCGAAGGGGCCGCCGT
>DATMYG010000104.1:0-2496 GCA_035561055.1 Clostridia bacterium
TCGAAGCAGGACATCTCCCTCAAGGCCGGCATTTTCGGCGCGGAGCCCTGGACCAACGAAATGCGCCGCGAGATCGAGGCGCAGCTGGGCATCAAAGCGTACGATATCTACGGCCTCACGGAAATCATCGGTCCCGGCGTCGCCTACGAGTGCGAAGAGCAGACCGGTATGCACGTCAACGAGGACCACTTCCTCGTCGAGGTCATCGATCCTGAGACCGGCAGGGTGCTGCCCGAGGGGACGCAGGGTGAGCTCGTCTTCTCCTGCATCACCAAGGAAGCGTTCCCGATCCTTCGGTACCGCACGCGCGACATCGGCGTCATTACGAGGAAGCCCTGCTCCTGCGGGCGCACGCTCGTCAAGATGACCAAGCCGCGCGGCCGCACGGACGACATGCTCATCGTGCGCGGCGTCAACGTCTTCCCCTCGCAGATCGAAACGGTGCTGCTCGAGCACGGCTATACCGCCAACTATCAGATCGTCGTGGACCGCGCCTCAAACATCGACAGTATCGAGGTGCATGTGGAAATCAGCAGCGATATCTTCTCTGATACCGTCAAGGCGCTCTCCCGCAAGGAGAGGAAGCTTGAGGAGGCGTTGCAATCGCTGCTCGGCATCGCGGCCAAGGTGAAGCTGCTCGAGCCCAACACCATCGAGCGTAGCGTCGGCAAGGCCGTGCGCGTCATCGACAAACGCAAATTACTGGATTGAGGAGGCTTGGATTATGGTTCAGCAACTTTCCGTTTTCCTGCAGAACAGGCCGGGCAAGCTCGCCGCCCTGACCCGCGCGCTTGCGGATGGCGGCATCGACATCCGCGCGCTGTCCATTGCCGATACGACGGATTTCGGCATCCTCCGCCTGCTCGTGAGCGACACGGCGAAGGCGAAGCGCATCCTCGAAACGCAGGGCTACGCCGCGGGCATTACGGCCGTCACAGTCGTTGCGGTGCCGGATGTGCCGGGCGGCCTTGCGCGCGTGCTGACGCTTCTCGCGGACGGCGGCGTCGACATTGAGTATATGTATTCCCTCATAGGCCGCGGCGAGGACAAGGCGTACATGGTCTTCCGCGTGTCGGACGAGGAGAGGCTGCTCGCGCTTCTGGAGAAGGACGGCCTTGCCACGGTTTCCGATGCGCAGCTGGGGATACGATGAGCAATTGACAATCGGCGAAATTCCAGTGGTACTCGTTTTAAGAAGGAAATTGAGGAAGTAAGAATTATGAAGGAACTCAACAGGGTATCCGAGCGGTTCACCGATTCCGTCATCCGCCGCATGACGCGTATTTCCTATGAATGTGGGGCGATCAACCTCGCGCAGGGCTACCCGGACTTCGACCCGCCCAGGGAGCTGACGGACCGGCTCGCCGAAATAAGCGGCATCGGCCCGCATCAGTACGCCATCACAATGGGCGCGCCGAACTTCCGCCAAGCGCTCGCCAGGAAGTGCGGCCGCTGCATGGGCAGGATGCTCGACCCGGAAAAGGAGATCGTCGTGACCATCGGCTCCACCGAGGCCATGGTGGATACGCTTTTCGCCCTCACAAACCCCGGGGATAAGGTCATCCTTTTCTCGCCTTATTTTGAAAACTATACGGCGCAGCTCCAGATGGTCGGGGTCGAGGCGGTGTTCGTGCCGCTCGTGCCGCCCGCGTTCGGCTTCGACCCCAATGTGCTGGAGGATGCGTTCAGGCAGGACGTCAAGGCGATCCTCGTATGCAACCCCTCGAACCCCACGGGCAAGGTGTTCACCGAGGCGGAGCTTTCCGTTATCGCGGAGCTTGCCGTACGCTACGATGCCTATGTGATTATGGACGAGGTGTACGAGCACATCGTCTACACGCCGCACAGGCATGTGTATATGAACTCCCTGCCCGGCATGTGGGAACGCACGGTCTCCTGCAGCTCGCTCTCCAAAACCTACTCGATCACCGGCTGGCGTCTTGGCTACGCCATCGCGCCCGAGTACATTATGAAGCGCGTCAAGCAATACCATGACTTCAACGCCGTGGGCGCCGCCGCGCCTTTGATGGAGGCCGCCATCGCCGGCCTCGAAATGCCCGATAGCTATTACGACGGGCTCGCCGCGCATTACGCCCACATGAAGCGCATCTTCACGGGCGGGCTCGACTCCGTTGGCATCCCCTATACGGACCCGCAGGGCGCGTACTTTGTGCTCGCGGATATCGGCCCCTACCTCAAGCCCGGCCAGAGCGACGTGGACTTCTGCGAGCGGCTGGCGCGCGAGGTCGGCGTCGCCTGCGTGCCCGGCACATCCTTCTTTCGGGAGGATGTCAGCAACATCATCCGGCTGCACTTCGCAAAGAAGGACGAAACGCTGATCGCGGCCGTCGAGCGCCTGGGGGACATCCGCAGGAAGCTGGGCTGAGCACCCGGATGAGACAAACTATATAAATATGAAGGAAACCCTTCGCGTACGCCCCGTTCCCGTGTGGGAGCGGGGATTTTTTTCGTCCGGCGCGCCGCATAGTTCCATAT
>DATMYG010000105.1:0-2187 GCA_035561055.1 Clostridia bacterium
GCCTTCGCCGTTGGTCGCCTCGAGAAGCGCGTACAGACGCTGCTCGATCGCGGCGCGGCGGAGCTTCGCTAGGCGGCTCAGATTATACTGATCGCTGGAGAAGCAGCGCGAAAGGTCGGTTTCTTCCGTGGAGAGCCTTTCGACGAAGCGGCGCGAGATCCACAGCACGATTCTTTCGTAGGGCAGCTTCGCGTCGCTGATCAAGGGACGGTGCAGCTGGTTCGGGCCGATGAGCAAAAGATCGCCCGGCGTCACCGTATACGCGTGGTTGTCGATCTGGTAGGACAGGCGGCCGGAAAGCAGATAATAGCACTCGTAGAAATCGTGGAAATGGAGCGAAACGTGCAGCTCGCTGTTGTCCAGGTAATGGTAGATTTCGTAATCCTCGAGCAGCATGTGCTGGCGGACCTGGAATTCGTCCCGTTGCAACATAATGCGACACCCCCGCGCAACATCATAGCATAACAGGGCAATTATCGCAATGTCGCGGGCAATCGCGGCATGGAAGATGGACGAAAACTCATTTATACTATAATTAAGCCACTTTGTTTAAAACACATCAAATCGCAGCGATATGAGGTGAGCCATCATGAAACAGCAGAAAAAATACGCCGTCGCGAGCCCCACGAGCATGGGCGTGCGCATCACGCCGGATAACCGCCAGGGCGTCCATACATCCGCGCAGTATCTCCTGCAGGCGACGAGCGCGGAGACGAACGTACTCAATATCGCCTCCTCGCTTGGCTGCGAGTGCCTCGCGCTCACGAAGTTCGTCGAGGGCAGCCCCATCGCGCTGTTCATCCAGAGCGCGCTGCGGGCAAGAAACATCCGCTACGAGGGCAAGTCCGTGCCGCAGGGCGGGCCCTGGGGATATCGGCACCAGTTCAACATCGCGGATTCCGGCTATGGCCTGCGCGGACCGCGCGTATGGAACGACCGCGCGGGCGAGGTCGGGCGCACGCTCTCGGTTGAAGATTTCGACCTGCCGCGCATCTTCGGCGAGGAGGGTGTGGCCATTTTGCATATTTCCGGCCTCATCGCCGCGCTCTCGCCCGAAACGGGCGCGTTCTGCGCGAAGCTTGCCGAGGTCGCAAGGGAATACGGCACGGCGGTCAGTTTCGACCTCAACTACCGCGCTTCCTTCTGGAAGGGGCGCGAGGCGGAGCTCTCGGGCATTTTCGACGGCATCGCCGCGCGCGCGGACGTGCTTGTGGGCAACGAGGAAGATTTCCAGCTCGCGCTGGGCATCAGGGGGCCGGAGGCGGGCGGCGAAGGCCTTTCCCACAAGATCGAAGGCTTCAAGGGCATGATCGGCGAGGTCCAAAAGAAGTATCCCAACGCGAAGTACTTCGCGACCACGCTGCGCGAGGTGAAGTCCGCGAACGAGCACCTATGGGGTGCGCTGCTGTATGCACAGGGAAACTGGTATGCCGAGGACGCGCGGGAAATACCGGTGCTCGACCGCATCGGTGGGGGAGACGGCTTCACGGGCGGCCTACTCTACGGCATTTACCGCGGCTGGGCACCCGAACAATGCCTGCAGTTCGGCTGGGCGTGCGGCGCGCTCGCGGTGACGGAGCTTGCGGACTATGCGACTCCGGCGGACGAGGAGCAGGTCTGGAGCATCTACAAGGGCAACGCAAGGGTCAGGAGATAGGGGGGGCATATGAAAAAAGCGGACATCGGCCTCATTGGCCTCGCCGTGATGGGCGAAAACCTTGTCATGAACATGGAGTCGAAGGGTTTCACCGTCGCCGTATACAACCGCACGCTGGATAAGGTGGAGCGCTTTATCGAGGGCCGCGCGAAGGGGAAACGCATCATCGGAACCCGCTCGCTCGAGGAGCTTCGGGATGCGCTGGAAAAGCCCCGGAAGGTCATGCTTATGGTCAAAGCCGGGCAGCCGGTGGATGACTACATCGAAAAATTGCTTGCTGTACTCGAGCCGGGGGACGTCATCATCGACGGTGGCAACAGCCATTTCCCGGATACCATCCGCAGGACGAAGTATGTCGAGGATAGAGGGCTCCTCTACATCGGCACGGGCGTATCCGGCGGCGAGGAAGGCGCGCTCAAGGGGCCGTCGATGATGCCGGGCGGCTCGCCCGCCGCGTGGCCCGTCGTCAAGCCTATTTTCCAGGCCATCTGCGCTAGGGTGGAGGACGGCTCGCCCTGCTGCGACTGGGT
>DATMYG010000106.1:0-12765 GCA_035561055.1 Clostridia bacterium
TGGCTATCTCGAACCGCATACCCGCCCGGAAACCCTTCGGCTCGCGGACGGACTTCCGGCGCTGCAGCCCCAGAAGGTGTCCTACAGGGGCGTGGAACTCAGGGAGTTCGATCTCGACGAGGCGCTCAGGAGAAGGCCCGCGCTGATCCTTGTAGACGAGCTGGCCCACACCAACGCGCCGGGCGGACGCAACCGGAAGCGTTATCTGGACGTGGAGGAGCTGCTCAACGCCGGCATCGACGTCTATACGACCGTCAACGTCCAGCACATGGAAAGCCTGAACGACCTGATCGAGGATATCACCGGCATCAGGGTGCAGGAGACGGTCCCGGATTCCATATTCGAGCGCGCGGAAAAAATCAAGCTGATCGACATTGAGCCGGACGAGTTGCTGCGCCGCTTCGAGGCCGGCAAGGTTTACCGGCCCGAGCGCGTCGAGGCGGTCGCGCGCAACTTCTTCACCGGGGAGAAGCTGCGCCTTCTTCGCGAAATCGCGCTGCGCTGCGCCGTCGATAAGATCAGCAACGAGAACCAGGGCGAGAGGCGTCCTTGCGAAAAGCCGGTGAACACGAGGTTCCTCGTCTGCATCGGCCCCTCGCTCTTATCCGCCAAGTGCATCCGCTGGACGGCGCGCGCGGCGGAGGCGTTCAAGGCGGGTTGGGTCGCCGTGTATGTCGAAAGCATCGAGAGCGAATGCCTCACCGCGGAGCAGCACAAGACCATCCGTCTGAATATGGACCTCGCGGAAAAGCTCGGCGCGGAAATCGTCACCCTGACCGGACAGGATATCGCCGCCGCGGTCGCGGAATACGCGGGGCTCTCCGGCATCACCAACATCGTTCTGGGCAAGAGCAGGGACGCAAGGACGCTTCGCAGCCTGTTCGAGGCGGATTTCGAGGAGAAGCTCGTCTCCCTGCTGCCGGGGATGGAAATCCACATCATCCCGGGCGCGCCCGCGGGCAAAAGCTACAAAAAACCCCGGGGCGCGGCCACGAAGCTGCGCTTCACCCTCTCTTGGGCGGACGCCGGCAAGATGACCGGCATCCTCGTCGGCGCGACCCTGCTCTGCTTCGGCCTGAGCCGCCTCAGCATCGGGGATCAGAACATCATCATGGTCTATATCCTCTCGATTTTGCTCGTCTCGCGCGTTACCGAGGGGTACGCGTACGGTGTTGCCGCCTCCGTAATCAGCGTACTGGCCTTCAATTTCTTTTTTACGGTGCCCTACTTTTCCTTCCACGCCATACAGGCCGGATATCCCATCACGTTCCTCGTCATGCTGCTGGTCGCCCTCGTTACCAGCGCGCTGACGGTGCGCATCCGCACCGAGGCGCGCCTCGCCGTGCAGAGGGAGCACCGTACCGAGGAGCTGTACGAAATTAACAAGAAGCTGCTCGCCGCGCGGGGATACGGCAGCATCGTCGCCCTCGCCAACGGGTACATCGCGGGCCTGTTCGGCCGCTCCGTCGCCTTTTTTACCGAAGATCCGGCGCTGGGCGGGGAGGGCAGCGTGCTCGAGGCGCGGGGGGATGTGGACGCCTCTTCGCTCAACGGGGCGGATGAGAAGGCGGTCGCGCACTGGGTTTTTCTCAACCGCAAACAGGCCGGCGCGGGGACCGATACCCTCATGGGTGCCGGCGCGTTCTACATGCCCGTCATCGCCCAGGGCAAGGTACTCGCGGTATGGGGCATCTCCTGCAAAAAGGGCAAGCTCGATCAGAACGCGCGCCTGTTCCTTACCATGCTCGCCTCGCAGGTCGCCATGGCGCTGGAACGGCAGCGCCTGTCCGACGAGCAGCGCAACATCCTTGTGGAGTCGGAAAAGGAAAAGATGCGCAGCACGCTGCTTAGGGCGATCTCCCACGACCTGCGCACTCCCCTCGCGGGCATACTCGGGGCAAGCTCCGCCATACGCGAGAGCGGGGGAAACCTCGATGAGGAAACGCGGGATGGGCTTGTCGCCAACATTCAGGAGGAATCCCAGTGGCTGATCCGCATGGTGGAGAATCTGCTCTCCGTGACGCGGCTTGGCGAGAACGCCTCCAACCTTGTGAAAACCCCGGAGGCCGCAGAGGAAGTCGTGGGCGAGGCCGTGGGCCGCATCCGCCACAGGTTCCCGCAGCGGGAAATACGCGTGCGCGTTCCGAAAGAATACCTGGAGGTGCCTATGGACGCGACATTGATCGCGCAGGTGCTCATGAATCTACTCGAAAACGCCATCAAGTATTCCCCGGGCGATACTCCTGTGGAGATCCGGCTCAGGAAGGCGGGCGATTTCGCGCAGTACGAGGTGCTTGATCGCGGCAGGGGAATTTCCGCGGAGGATTTTCCCCGCCTGCTCGCGGGGGAGCACCCCGGCGACAACAGGAGCCCGGATGCCGCGCGCGGGCTTGGCATAGGCCTGTCCATCTGCATGACCATCGTGAAGGCGCACAACGGCACCCTTGAGGCGGAAAATAGAAGGGACGGCGGGGCGGCGTTCCGCTTCGCCCTGCCGCTCAAAGGAGGCGTGTAAATATGGATGTCAGGCCTCTGGTGCTCGTCGTCGAGGATGAGGACGCCATATCCGGGTTCATCGCGGCGGTTCTGAGCGCGAACGGGTACCGGACCGTGCGTGCGGGTACGGGCGGGGAAGCCCTCGCGCTTGCCGCCTCCCACACGCCGGACCTTATTTTGCTCGATCTCGGCCTGCCGGATATCGACGGCGTCGACGTGCTGCGCCGCGTGCGCGCGTGGACGAAAACGCCCGTGGTGGTGGTCTCGGCGCGCGGGCACGAGCGCGAAAAGGTCGAGGCGCTCGACCTTGGGGCGGACGACTATATCGTCAAGCCCTTCGGGACCTCGGAACTGCTCGCGCGCGTCCGGACGGCGCTGCGCCACAGCCCGCAGGTCATGGGCGCGCGCCCGCTGGAGAGGGCGGCCGTCGGCGCGCTGGAGATCGACTACGACAGGCGCGTGGTGCTGCTCTCGGGCGAGAAGCTGCACCTGACGCCAATCGAATACAGGCTTCTGGCGCTTTTATTCAAAAACGCGGGCAGGGTGCTGACCTACGATTTTATGATCGGCGAGGTATGGGGGCCGCGCGCCGCGGACGCCCACACCCTGCGCGTCAACATGGCCAACCTCCGCAGGAAATTTGAGGAAAACCCGGGCGAGCCGAAGTACATCCTTACGGAAATGGGCGTGGGCTACCGCATGGTCGAGGAGACGGACAAATAGGCGCTCGCCCACGAACGGGAAGGATGGACGGGGCGGCGAGGCGGCTCCGGCATACAAAGGGCCGCTCCTGGAGCGGCCCTTTGCAACATGTGCGGCTCAAAGCCTTTTCGCCGAACGGAGGCTATTCGGCGGGCGTATAAACCATGTTCTTGAAGTTCCAGTCCCACGCGCTGCCGATGTTCATGTCGCCGAAGTCATAGTTCTTGCTCATCACGGCGAAGTTGTAGGGATAGTTGTAGAAGTAATAGGGCATGTCCTCGACGATGATGTCGCAGGCCGCGAGCAGCATCTGCGTGCGCTCCGCGTTGTCGGTGACGGTGTTCGCCTCGGTCAGGAGCCTGTCGACCTCCTCATTGGTGTAGGACGCGCAGTTGTAGCCGCCGGCGTCGATGTTACTGACGGTGAACAGCGGGTTGAGGTTGCCCGCGGGGTCGGGATAATCCGCGCCCCAGGTGGCGACGAGCATGTCGTAATCCCTGACGCCGCTGGCGTCGAGCACGTTGCCGAACTGGTAGGAATAGAACTCGTCGCTCGTCACGGTGACGATTTCCACGTCGATGCCGATTTCGCTCAGCGCCTGCTGGACCACCAGCGCCACGTCGTAGCGCTGCGAGGCGGACTGGCTCACCATCAGCTTGCAGGAGAAGCCGTCCGGCACAGAAGATTGGGCCATGTACTGCCGCGCCGTGTCGAGGTTGTACTCGTGTCCGGGCAGGGAAGCCTCGTACTGCAGCCACGTGTCGCGCTCCACGGTGAAGAGAGATTCCGCCATGGGCAGCAGGCCGCCCTTGGCGCCCGTCCCCTTGATGATGTTAGCCACGATCGAGTCGAGGTCGATGGCATAGGAGATCGCCTTGCGCACGTTGACGTCGTTGAACGGCTCGCGCGCCGTGTTGAAAGCGAGGTAATGGATACCCATGCCTACGGTTTGGTAGACGGTCAGGTTCTCATAACCCTTAAGCGTGTCCACAAGGTTGTTGGAGAAGTTCACGCTGAAGTCGATCTGGCCGCTCTTGAGCGCGGTGGCGAGCGTCGTATCGTCCGCGATGATGGAAAAGACGATCTCATCCACGTTGGTCGTGGCGCTCTTGTCCCAGTATTTGTCGTTCTTCGCGAGCACAACTTTCGAGCCGGAGGTCCAGCTTTCGTACTTGAACGGGCCGGTGCCGATGATGCCGCCGGCGGCCGTGCCGAACTCGGCGCCCTTCTCCTCGGCGTAGGCTTTCTTGACGATCATGCCAGCGGAGGTGGCAAGCACGTACTGCCAGGTTGCATCGGGGCTCTTGAGCTTCACCGTCACTTCCCAGTCGCCCGTCGCCGTGATCGACTCCACGTTGCCGAAGAACCAGTTCATGTAGGAGCCGAGGTCGGGGTCCATGTGGCGGTTGAGGGAGTATACGACGTCGTCCACGGTCATGGGCGACCCGTCGGAGAAGTTTACGTCGCTGCGGATCTTATAGACGTAGGTCAGGGGATCGACGGCCTCCCAGGACTCGGCGAGCAGGCACTTGAGGGAGTTGTCCGGGTTATGGCTGAGAAGACCCTCCGTGATTTGGTCCACGACGATGCTGGTGTCGTTGTCGTAGGCAAACGCCGGGTCCAGGCTCACGATGTCGCCCAGCATGGAAACGTTCATGACGACTTTGCCGCCGCCCGAAGTCCCGGTGCAGGCGCACAGGGCGAGCGCCATGACGGCCGCCATCAGGATGCATACGGTCCGTTTGATCTTCATATTATCCTCTCCTTTTATTAATTTATCAGGCTTATGCCGGATAATCTTCAGGTTGCGTACAGGTGGCAGGCGACGCTGTGCTCCTTTTCCACCTCGCGCAGCGCGGGGGAAACTTCCTTGCACACGTCCATGCAGCGGCGGCAGCGGGAGGCGAAGCGGCAGCCCCTGGGGATGTCGATCGCCGTGGGAATGTCCCCCGTAAGGATGACTCTGTCCTGTTTTTCCTCAAACGGCGTTACCACGGGTATGGCGGACATCAGCGCCTGCGTGTAGGGGTGCAATAGGTTGCTAAAAAGCGCGGCGGTTTTGCCCGTTTCCACCACGGCGCCCAGGTACATGACCGCCACGCTGTCGCAGATGTGCTCGACCACAGTCATGTCGTGCGAGATGAAGAGCATGGTCATGCGAAACGTCTGCTTGAGGTCGAGGATCAGGTTGAGTATCTGCGCCTGCACGGAAACGTCCAGGGCGGACACGGGCTCGTCCGCCACGATGAAGCCGGGCTTGAGCAGCAGCGCCCGCGCGATGGCAAGCCGTTGCAACTGCCCGCCCGAAAGCTCGTGGGGGAAGCGGTTGAGCTCGTCCTCGGAGAGGCTGATGTAGCCAAGGAAGCGCTCGATGCTCTCGCGCGTTTCCTCCGGCCGCATGCCGTTCAGGGCGCACGCTTCGCGCAGCGAGTAGCCCAGCTTCAGCTTCGGGTTGAAGCTGGAGTACGGGTTCTGGAATACCATCTGCATCTGGCGAAGGCAGGGGAGTATCTGCTTTCTCGGCTGGCGCGAGATGTCCGCGCCCCTGTAGGCGACGCGGCCCTCGGTGATGTCCGTCAGGCGCATGACGCACTTGCCCAGCGTCGACTTGCCGCAGCCGGATTCGCCCACGACGCCGAAAATCGCGCCGCTCTCCACCGTGAGGGAAACCCCGTCCAGCGCCCTGATGGTTTTGCCGCCCTTGAAGGGATAGTATTTTTTCAGGTTTTCGACCTCGATGCAGGCCGTTCCGTTCCTGTCGATTGCGCGCTCCATTCCCTTCATTCCTCCTTTGCGTTGTGGCACGCGGCCAGATGCGCGCGGCCGAAGGAGGACTTTCTCGCCGTGAGCGCGGGCATCTCGCCTAAGCAGCGCTCGTCCGCCAGCTCGCACCGCGGCGCGAACGAGCAGCCGGGGGCGATGTTGAACAGCTCCGGCGGCACGCCGGAGATGGTCTTCAGGCGCTGTCCCGCACAGCCGCGCTTGGGTATGCTCTCGATGAGCGCACGGCTGTAGGGGTTGACGGGGTTGGCGAACACGTCCCGCTTCTCGCCCGTTTCAAACACGCTGCCCGCGTACATGACCGACACGTGGTCGCAGATCTCCGACACGATACCGAAGTTGTGCGTGATGATCAAAATCGAAATATTCAGATCCCGCTGAAGCTGCTGCAGCAGCTCCAGTATTTGCGCCTGGATCGTCACGTCCAGCGCGGTGGTCGGCTCGTCCGCCACGATGAGCGAGGGGTTCGCGGCGATGGCGATGGCGATGATGACCCTTTGCAGCATACCGCCCGAAAACTCGAAGGGATATTGCCCGTAGCGTGACTCCGCGGGAAGGATGCCCACGCGCTCGAGAAGCTCCAGCGCCCTGCGCCTGGCTTCCCTGCGGCTTGTGCCAAAGTGGTCGGTAAACACCTCCGCGATCTGCTCCCCTATGGTAAAGAGGGGGTTGAGCGAGGCCATGGGGTCCTGGAAGATCATGCTGATCTTCTCGCAACGGATCTTTTCCATTTCCCGCTCGCTGAGGTCGAGGAGGTTGCGCCCCTCGAAGAGGATCGCGCCCCGCATGCGCACGTAGCGCCTGTCGTGCAGCTGCAAAATGGCCTTCGCGCTCACGCTCTTGCCGCAGCCGGATTCGCCCACGATGCCGTGTATGGAGCCGTGCTCCACGCCGATGTTCACGCCGCGCACCGCGTGGATCAGGCCGCGCGTGGACATGATTTCTATGGAAAGGTCCTTAATTTCCAGCAAGCTGCCCATCGGCGTGTGCACCTGCCTTTCTGAGCTTTCTTGCGAACATCCTGTCGTACTGGCGGAAGGTCGGGAGCTTGCGCTGCTTGGGCTCCAGGTAGCGGTACAGCCCGTCGCTGAAGATGTTGATGGAAACCGCGAGCAGGATGATGCAGATGCCCGGCGCGAGCGCCAGCAGGGGAACCTGCATCAGGTAGGAGCGGCCCTCGTTGAGCATGTTGCCCCAGTCCGCCGTGGGCGGCTGCACACCGAAGCCGAGGAAGCTCATCCCAGCGAGGTCGAGCACCGCGTAGCCGATGTCGAGCGTCAACTGCACCACCACGCTGGACATGCAGTTGGGGATGATGTGCACGAACATGATGCGCGCGTCCGAGTAGCACATGGAGTGCAGCGCCTCGACGTACACCTTGTTCTTTTCCACCATCGTAAGCGAGCGCACGAGCCGCGCGAGGCCCGGCACGTACACGATGCCCAGCGCGATGATGGCGTTGCTCATGTTGCGCCCGAGGCCCGCGACGAGCACGAAAGCAAGCAGCAGCGAGGGGAACGCCAGCACGATGTCGCACGCGCGCATGAACAGAGCGTCCAGCACGCCGCCGTAATACCCGCAGATCAATCCCAGCGGCAGGCCGAGCGCGATGGAAACGAACACGATCGCGAGGCCGCCCAGTATGGTCGTGCGCCCGCCGTAGAAAAGCCGCGTGAGCACGTCCCGCCCCACCGAGTCCGCGCCCAGCAGGTGCGCGCGCGTGGGGCCGCTCAGCGTCACGCTCAGGTCCTGCTCGTAGGGGTCGTAGGGCGAAATCAGCGGCGCGAAGACGCTGCATATCAGGATGATGCCGAGCACGACGAGCGATACGATCACCGGGATCGTGAAGAGCGTGCCCGTATTGCCCTTGGAGGAGAGGTTGATTTTCTTACTCATGCCGTTCCTCCTCACTTCAGGCGGATGCGCGGGTCGATCACCGCGTACATGATGTCCACGAACAGGTTGCACAGCATGAACACCAGCACCATCAAAAGCGTCAGGCCCTGCGTGACGGGGTAGTCCGATTTATTGATGCCGTCGGCCAGGAGCGTACCGATGCCGTTGAGGGAAAACACCTTTTCCACCATGACGGAGCCGCCCAGCATGCCCGAAATGTCGAGGCTCACTACGGTAAGCACGGGGATCATCGCGTTCTTGAGCGCGTGCTTGTAGACGACCTTTGTGCGGGAGAGGCCCTTGGCGATTGCCGTCTGGACGTAGCCGGAGGTCAGCTGCTCGACCATGTTGCTGCGCGTGATGCGCATGGTCAGCGCCACACGCACCGCGGCAAGGGCGATGGCGGGGAGCGTCAGGTATTTGATGTTGCTCAAAAAATCCGAGCCCGTGCCAAAGGTGGGGAATATGGGCAGCACCATGGTGAAGAGCAGCATCATCAATATGCCCGTGAGGAACGGCGGCGAGGATACGAGGATCAGCGAGGCGACCGTAAGGCTCTGGTCGACGAGGGAATTCCTCCTCGAGGCGCTGAGCATCCCCAGAGGGATCGCGAGGAACACGATGAGCACGGAACTCATCAAAACGAGCTGCAGCGTCGTCGCAATGCGGCCGGAGAGCAGGACCGTCACGCTCTCGCGGTACTGGTAGCTCTTGCCGAAATCGCCGTGCAGCATCCCGCCCACCCAGGTGAAATACTGCTGGGGATAGGGCTTGTCGAGGTTGTACTCGGCCTTGAGCGCGGCGATGGTCTGCGCGCTCATGTTCTTGCCCTTGGTGATGGAAGCGATGGGGTCGGTCGGCGTGATACGAACCACCCAGAAGATGATCACGGACACCACCAGCACGACGACGATCAATTGTATTAGCCTTTGCAGGATGTACTTTGCCATCGGCGTTTTCCGCGCGCTTCAGCGGTACAGGTCCGCGTCGTCCCGGAACGCCGAGGCGAGGGCGGTGCCGACCTGAAACGCTTTGTAAACGCTCATGTAGTCGTCCGCGGCGTAGCGGACGGTGTTCTCGTCGAGCCGCTCGGTGTTTTGCGCCCACGCGGCGCGCGCGGCCTGGAGTTCCGCGCTGTAGCGCACGTCGAGTTCCACCCTGCCTTCGACGCGCATAGGTCGAATGCCGTCTTTTTTATAGTTGCGCACAGCCTCTTCGACGCGCGCCTCGATCAGCTTCGCGTTGCGTTGCGGGTGGTAGCACATGGCCGCGCCGTTGTTGATGCAGCGCTTGGTTTCAACCGTATAGATGCCGGGTACGCTCTCGCGCGCGTCGGCCGCGGTCAGGTCGTCCCCCGAAAGGAAAATCACCGGCGTGCCGAAGCAGCCGATACAGTGGCCGATCAGGTCGTGTTCGCCGATGAGCCTGCCGTTCAGCTTCATTTCCACCATGCTGCCGTAGGCGTAACTGTGGCTGATGCAGCCCTTGGCGCCCTTTCGCCTGTGGTAGCCGACAAGAAGCGCGGCGTCAGCGCCCTGCTCGATGCCCTCCGCCATCGAGAGCGGCCTGAGGTTGCCCGAAATCAATACGATGCGGGGATCGAGCTGGTCGATAAGGAGGTTGTTGCCCGCGTTGTGCGCGTCGTTGACGATCACCTCGTCCGCGCCGGCGTTAAACGCGCCGCGCGCCGCCGCGTTGATGTCGCTGGCCATCATCCTGCGCGCGAATTCATATTCCGGATGCCCGGGCATTACCTGCCCGAGCTGATAGATGCCGGATATGCCTTCGGCGTCCATTGATACGTAAATCCTCATGTTCAATGTCCTTCCGTTCAAAGATGCGCTTGCGTTAAATGCGCCGCTTCATGGCGCGCCATGGTTTTTCGGATTGCGGGGCGATGTGCCTTCACAGAATAAGGTTCATTATAGGGGATGGCGCGCCGCCATTCCATTGCAATTCCCCGTGCCCGGTCACAAATCCATTGCATTTATTCTAAATTTGCTTTACACTGATTTCGGCGAAACGACGGTGCTTTTTATGCATTTTAACGGCCCGGCGGCGGGCGTCGATATACGGTATGCAAAAAATTACATTTTCAGGTGCGCGGTGCGCGAAAGGGGAAAGCTTTGTGAACGACGCGAAGCGGCGCGCCCTTTTTGAGCGGGGCGGGGATTATCAAATCTATGTCGGCAACCGGTACAGCGGCTACGTTAAGCCGCACAGCCATGCGTTCTATCAGTGCATGGTCGTCATAGGCGGGCATCTGACGCAGATGCAGGGCGGCCGGGAATATCATCAGATGCGCGGGGACATCTTCTTCACGCCGCCCGGCTGTGAGCACAGCCTGTTCATTTTCGACACCGGAACCTCGTACTACTGCCTGTCGGTCTCGGCGGACATCGTCGCGGCCGCGCAGTCCGATCTGCCGCAGGCGAAGGAAGACCTCTCCGGCATACCGCCGATGATCACGCCGGGGAAGCGTGTCTCGGAGATGCTCGGCCACATCTTCGCCGCGCTGATGCTCGAGCGGGAAAACACGAAGGCGGGCTTCCTCAACGAGGGGCGCTATCTCGCCGCGGCCGCGTGGAGCATCGCTGTGCGCGAAGCATGCGGTGCGCGGCAGCGCGAAGCGGACGACCGCCTGAACCAGCGGGAAATGAGCATCAAGGAGTGCATGCTCTACATCGACGAGCATTTCTGCGACGAAAACTCGCTGGACGATCTCTCCCGCATGAGCGGCATGTCCAAGGCCGCGTTCTGCAGCATGTTCCAGAGGGTGACGGGCATCACCGCCAAGCAGTACGTGACTGAAAAACGCATCCATGAGGCCGTGCGGCTCATCCACTTCAGCGACCTGCATTTCTCCCGCATCGCCGACCTGATCGGCTACGGGGATTTTTCCACCTTTTATCGCAACTTCATGAAGATCACCGGGGCGAGCCCTACCGAATATCGCGACCAGCTCAAGCGCGCGAAGGAGGTCGGGTCGTAACGCTCCGTGCGGGAAGCGGCGCGATTCTTGAGAACAGAGGATTGACTGACATGACATATGCCGTTTTATATCATCCGGGGCACAACAGGGTATATTTTGAGGCCGCGCTCAGGCTCGCCCCGGCGGAGTTCCGCGTCGCCGCGGAGAGGCTCGGCCTCGCGTATGCCGATCTTCAAAACCGGGAAATCTGCGGTGTAAATTACCTCACATTTAAAACGGAGGAGACGTTGTCCGCCCCGGACATCCGGCTTCTTTCGGATCTTTCCTTTGCATATGCCCTGTTTCTTCTCGAGGGGGAGGGGGATGAGCCCCTCCTGAAGCCCATCGCAAGGACGAACGAGCGCTTTGTGGACGACGGCATCGGCGCCATGCTCAAATATACGGGCAAAACCAACGAAATCTTCACGCGCATGATGATCAACTTCGCCTACTGCGCGCAGCCCTGCGAGGGGGATCTTTGCCTGCTCGACCCGGTCGCCGGCAAGGGAACGACCCTGTTCGAGGGCCTTCGCAAGGGCTATGATGTCTATGGCATAGAGATCGGCGAGAAGGTCACCGCCGAAGCCGTCCGCTTCCTGCAGAGGTTTCTCGAGAACGCTAAGTATAAGTTCGAGTATAAAACCATCCGGCTTTCCGGGCCGGGCAAGTCGTTCGCGGCCGTGCGCCATGCGTTCGAGATCGCGCGCACGAAGCAAGAACAAAAGGAGAAACACGTCAGAACCGCCGCGTTCGTCGCGGGGGATGCGCGGCACGCGGGCAGCTATTTTAAGAAAAACACCTTCCACATGATCGTCGGCGACCTTCCCTATGGCGTGCAGCACGCGAGCGTCACCGAAGAAAAACAATCCCCAATTACGCGCAGCCCTGCGGAGCTGTTGGGCGCGTGCCTGCCCGCGTGGGTCGAGGTGCTGCGCCCCGGCGGAAGCATGGTCCTTTCATGGAACAGCAACGTCCTTTCGCGCGAAAGGATGGTTGCGCTTTTCGAGCAGAACGGGCTAAACGTGCGCAATGAAAACGCGTATTCGCAGTTCGCGCACCGCGTGGATCAGTCGATTGTGCGGGATATCGTGGTGGCCAACAAGAAGTAACCGGCGGGGTTTTCCCGCAGCACTATTTAAAATAATCGACCGCGGATTCGAACAGCGGCATGTCGTACGTTCCGGGTACGTTCAGGTAAAGCCCGTTCCCCGCGCGCTCGCTGTGTCCCATTTTACCGAGGATGCGCCCGTCCGGCGAGCAGATTGCCTCCACCGCCCCTGTCGATCCTGCGGGGTTATAAAGGATATCCATCGAGGCGTTGCCGTCCCCGTCCACATACTGCGCGGCGATCTGGCCGCTCCGGGCAAGCTCCATAAAAAGCTCCGGCGTGCAGAGGAAACGCCCTTCCCCGTGGGAAACGGGGCAGGAATAGATGCTCCCCACCCCGGCGCGCAGGAGCCAGGGAGAAAGGTCGGAGGCGACGCGCGTGCGGACGATGCGGGACTGATGGCGGCCGATTGTGTTGAACGTAAGCGCGGGCGATGCCGCCGATGGCTCCGTGATTCTGCCGTACGGCAGCAGCCCGAGCTTGACGAGCGCCTGGAAGCCGTTGCAGACGCCCAGCGCCAGGCCGTCGCGCACTTCAAGCAAAGAGGCGAGCGCGTCCGCAGCGCGCGGGCTCCGGAGAAACGCCGCGATGAACTTGCCCGAGCCGTCCGGCTCGTCCCCGTTGGAGAAGCCTCCGGGCAGAAAGAGCATCTGCGCCTTTGCAAGGCGCGCGGCGAATTCTTCAAGCGACTCCTCCAGGGCGCGGGGCGATAGGGTGCGAAGTACAAGCACGTCTGCGATTGCGCCGCCGCGCTCGACGGCGCGCGCGGACTCGTATTCGCAGTTGGTACCCGGGAATACCGGGACCAGCG
>DATMYG010000107.1:0-8119 GCA_035561055.1 Clostridia bacterium
CGTTCGGCAAGCTCCCGAGCTTCAAAATGGTGTACTTCCCGGGGAACGAGAGCCTGATCGGCCGAACCGTCCGGGTACAGATAAAGAAAACATCGGCGAACTCGCTCGTAGGCGAGCTTGCAGAATAGAAAGGACAAAAAAATGATCATCGAAAAAGCAAGAGAGCTTGGGATCGCCCTGAGCGAATCCGAGGAATTCGTCGCCATGAACGAGGCCCAACGCGCTATGGAGCGCGACGAGTCGCTCATGGAGAATCTCGCCTCCTTCAACGAAAAGCAGAGCCGCATCATGGAGCTCATGAGCTCCGAGGACGGCGCGCAGGCCGAGATCAGCATGCTTAGTACCGAGATGGAGGCACTTCGTACCTCCCTCATCGAAAACGAGACCTTCGTAAAAATGCTCGAAACGCAAGGCGCTTTCCAAGCGCTTATGAAGCGCGTGAACCGCGCCATAGGCGTGTGCATCGGCGCAGATATGGAGGACGAAGAAAACGGCGGCTGCGGCGGGGATTGCTCCGGCTGTCGCGGCTGCCACTGAGCGGATAAGGAAAGGTCGGCATATGCCAGCGTCCGTCACGCCCATGATGAGCCAGTATCTTCGCCTCAAGGAGAAGTATGGCGACTGCCTGCTTTTCTTCCGGCTCGGGGATTTCTATGAGATGTTCTTCGAGGATGCGCTCACCGCCTCGCGCGAGCTGGAAATCGTGCTCACCGGGCGGGATTGCGGCCTCGAGGAGCGCGCTCCCATGTGCGGCGTGCCGTATCACGCGGTTGATTCCTACATCGCCAAACTCATCGACAAGGGCTACAAGGTCGCGCTGTGCGAGCAGCTTACCGACCCGGCGCTCTCCAAAGGGCTTGTCGAGCGCGACGTCGTGCGCATCTATACGGCGGGAACGGTCATCGAGGAGTCGATGCTCGACGAGCGCGCGAACAATTACATCGTGTCGCTCTATTATTTCGACAACGGCATCGGGCTAGCCTGTGCGGACGTGTCGACGGGCGGCTTTACGGTGATGGAATTCCAGGGCGGGGATATCCTCCAGCAGCTTATGGACGAGCTCGTGCGCATTTCGCCCAACGAGATCATCGCGAACGACTCTCTCTTCGTGCAGGAATCCATCGTCAAGCGCATACAGGCGGCATATCGCATCCAGTGCGAGGACGGCAGGACATTCGACCCGGCGAAGGCCGAGGCGAGGCTGATGCGGCACTTTTCCGTCTCAACCCTCGCGCCGTTCGGGTGCGATAAAATGACGCTCGCCGTGCCCGCCGCCGGCGCGCTGATGGCCTATCTCGAGGAAACGCAGAAGAACGCGCTCTCGCACATCCGAAAGATCGGCGTCGCAAGGCGGAGCCTCTACATGGCGCTCGACGCTGCGACGAGGCGCAACCTCGAACTGACCAAGCCCCTGCATTTCGAGGGCAACAAAAGAAGCACGCTGCTCTACCTTCTCGATAAAACCGCGACCTCCATGGGCGCGCGTCTCCTGCGCGCGTGGATCGAACAGCCGCTGCAGAACATCGACGAAATTGAGGCGCGTCTCGACGCGGTCGGCGAGCTCGTTTCGGGCATGCAGGCGCGGGAAGCGCTGCGCGGGGCGCTCGACTCGATTTACGACATCGAGCGATTGTGCAGCCGCATCGCCTACGGCACGGTGAACGCGCGCGACTGCGTGTCTCTGCGCGTTTCCCTCTCGAAATTGCCCGAGGTCATGGAGCTGACGGGCAAGCTTCAGTCCGCGGCGTACCTTCGCATCGCCTCCCGGCTGGACGCCATGGAGGATGTGCACACCCTTCTTGACACGGCGATCGTGGACGAGCCTCCCGCGGGCGTTAAGGACGGGGGGATCATCAAAACGGGGTACGACGCGGAGGTGGACGCGCTTCGCGAAGCTTCCGCCAACGGCAAGGACTGGCTCGCGCGCATGGAGGCGGACGAGCGGGCCGCCACGGGCATCAAAAACCTTAAGATCGGCTACAACCGCGTGTTTGGCTACTACATCGAGGTCACGAAGTCCTACCAGCACCTCGTACCGTACAACTACCAGAGAAAGCAGACGCTCGCCGGGTCCGAGCGCTATGTCACGCCGGAATTGAAGGAGCTTGAGGAAACCATTACGGGCGCGGAGGAACGCCTGATCCAGCTCGAATACGAGCTCTTCGCGCGCATCCGCGAAACGCTCGCCGTATGCATCGAACGGTTGCAGAACGACGCCGCGCTCGTCGCTGAACTGGACGCGTACGCGTCGCTTGCCAAGACCGCGTTCGACAACGAGTACTGCCGCCCGAAGATGCTCGCAAACGGAAGCATCAGCATCACGGACGGCAGGCACCCGATCGTCGAGCGGGGCGTCAAGGACGGCTTCGTACCCAACAACACGCAGCTCGACCAGAAGGACAACCGCCTCTTGATCCTTACGGGGCCGAACATGGCGGGGAAGAGCACGTATCTTCGCCAGGTCGCGCTGATCGTACTGATGGCGCACCTCGGCTCGTTCGTGCCCGCGAAGAAGGCGAGCATCAGCGTCGTGGACCGCATCTTCACGCGTATCGGCGCTTCCGATAACCTCGCCTCGGGGCAGAGCACCTTCATGGTGGAGATGAGCGAGGTAGCGTCCATCCTCAACAACGCGACGCAGCGAAGCCTCCTTATTCTCGATGAAATCGGCCGCGGCACGAGCACGTTCGACGGCCTATCCATCGCGTGGGCCGTGCTCGAGTATATTGCCGATCCCGCGCGCTGCGGCGCGAAGGCGCTGTTCGCGACGCATTACCACGAGCTGACCGAGCTTGAAGGAAGGCTCCCCGGCATTAAAAACTACCGCATCTCCGTCAAGGAGGTCGGGGACGACATCATCTTCCTGCGGCGCATCGTGCGCGGCAGCGCGGACAAGTCGTTCGGCGTACAGGTGGCACGCCTCGCGGGCCTGCCGGGCGACGTTATCGCCCGCGCGAAGGAGCTGCTTAGCCAGCTCGAGGCCGCGGACATCAACCGCGACATCATCGACAACTGCCGCAAGGACAGGGAGGACGAGCAGCAGCTGACGCTCTTCGGCTCCCCCAAGGCGGATGATATCGTGGAAACGCTACGCTCGCTCGACGTCAACGCCCTCACGCCCATGGAGGCGCTCAACATGCTCTACGACCTGCACATGCGGGCAAAGCTAAAGGATTAACATGAAACGCATACGCGTGCTCGACAAATATACTGCGGATCGCATCGCGGCGGGCGAGGTGGTCGAACGGCCCGCCTCGGTCGTGAAGGAGCTCGTTGAAAACGCGCTCGACGCGGGCGCAAGGTCGATTTCCGTAGAAACGCAGGGCGGCGGGCTCGATCTCATCCGCGCCATGGACGACGGCTGCGGCATTCCTTTCGACGAGGTGCAAACCGCCTTCCTTCGCCACGCGACGAGCAAAATCGAACATTCGGATGACCTCGCGCACATCGAAACGCTGGGGTTTCGCGGGGAAGCGCTCTCCTCGATTGCGGCCGTGGCGCGCGTGGAGATGCGTACGAAAACGAAGGACGCGACGAGTGGCGCGCAGATACGCCTCGAGGGAGGGGACGTGCTCTCCCTCGTGGAATCCGGCGTTCCGGACGGCACGAGCGTCGAGGTAGCCGACCTTTTCTACAACGTGCCCGCGCGGCTTAAATTCGTCAAAAACGCGCGCGCGGAGGCCGCCTATGTCAGCGATTACGTATCGCGCATGATTATGGCGCGGCCGGATGTCTCTTTTCGACTTGCGCAGAGCGGCAAAACGGTATACCGCAGCGCTGGGGACGGGGATTTTCTCAACGCCATCTATTGCGTCTACGGTGCGGAGGTCATGCCGCATCTCAAAAAGATCGAATACGACGACGGCTACGTCGCCCTTTCGGGCTACGTCGGCACGGAACAGATCGGCCGGGCGAACCGCACCGCGCAGTCCTTCTTCATCAACGGGCGCTACATCAAGTCTCAGAAGCTTTCCTTCGCACTGCAGCGCGCGTACGACGCGCGGCTGATGACGGGTAAATTTCCATTTTGCGCGCTTTCGATCGCGCTCAACAGCCAGGAGATCGACGTTAACGTCCATCCCAACAAGCTCGACGTTCGCTTCCGCCAGGAGGAAAGGATCGTGCGCGCCCTGCTGAATGCCGCGCGCAGCGCGCTGAACGAGGTTACCGTTTTTCGCGGCGCAATTGAATCCACGCATGAGGAGGCACGGCCGGAAAGGCCTGCATTCGGCCGAACGGACGAAGTTCTCCGGCTTGAAGCGCTGCCGCCCGAGGCATTTGCGGCAAAGCTGACCGAAAAGGTCGTGTTCCGCGATATCGGTGCGGCGCCGCCCCAGCAAGCGCAGACTGTCCCGCCGGTCGCCGCGACAGCGCCGATATCGACGCCCCGACCGACCGCTCGGGAGGAGCAGCTGAACCTTGGGGCAAAGGATATCAAAATCATAGGCCAGCTGTTCGATTGCTACTGGGTCGCGCAGCTGGAAAACACAGTTTTCTTCATCGACCAGCACGCGGCGCACGAGCGCAGGCTCTACGAGCAGATCGTCAAAAGCGGGGTCAACGTCGATTCCCAGCTTTTGCTCGTACCCGAAATCGTAAAGCTCTCGCCCTACGAATACGACACGCTGACTTCCAACCTCGGCGCGTTTACCGAACTCGGATTTGAGATTACCGAGTTCGGTCCGCTGACCGTCAGCGTGCGGGCTGTGCCCTCGATACTCGGCGCGCCACAGACGGCCGCCTTCCTCCGCGAAGCAATCGAACAGCTCGATAAAAAATACCGGCTCAACACGGTTGAATTGAAGCGCGCCGCGCTCATCCGCGCGGCGTGCAGGCGCGCGATCAAGGCGGGGGAGAGGCCCGACCCGTCGGAGATCGCGGAGTTGCTCGCGCTGTACGAGCGCGAAGGCATCCCCATGACCTGCCCGCACGGAAGGCCGGTCATGATCGCCATGACGCGGCTTGAATTTGAAAAGCTCTTCAAGCGGGTGCTGTGATGGAAAAGCCTAAACTCTATTTCCTTGTCGGGCCAACCGCATCGGGCAAGACCGCGCTTAGCGTGGAGCTTGCGCTTCGCATGGACGCGGAAATCGTTTCCGCCGACTCGATCCAAATTTACCGCGGCATGGACATTGGCTCCGCGAAGCCCACGCAGACGGAAAAGAAGGGAATCCCGCACCACATGATCGACGTGGCGGACCCTCTCGAGCGTGGCTACAGCGTGACGCGCTATCGGGACGAAGCGCTCCGGTGTATACATGCCGTCGCCGCGCGGGGGAAAAAAACCTTTGTCGTCGGCGGAACGGGGCTATATGTAAACGCGCTCGTCTACCCGCTCGAATTCACGGCAGCACCGCCGAACGCCGTGCTTCGCTCGTACTGGAACGAAAGGGAAGGTGAAGCGAAAGGCAGCGCGCACGGAAGGCTTCGCGCGCTCGATCCAAAGGCCGCCAACAGGCTTCATCCCAACGACGTGAAGCGCGTAATCCGCGCGCTCGAGATCATAGAGGCGACGGGGAAGACGCTCGCGGAGCTCGGCGCGGATTTCACGCGGCGGGATGACGAAAGCCTTCCTTTCATCCCCGTGATGGCAAGTTTGACCATGCCGCGCGACACGCTCTATCGGCGTATCGAAACGCGCGTGGACGAGATGCTCGCGGCGGGATTTGTGGACGAAGTGCACGGGCTTCTCGAGCGCGGCGTCGACCCGGCTTCCCCGGCGATGCAGGGCCTCGGATACAAGCAGATCGCCAAGTACCTCGGCGGCGAATGCGCGCTTGAGGAGGCGATCGAGAACATCAGGCGGGAAACGCGGCGCTTCGCCAAGCGGCAGCTCACATGGTTCCGGCGCGAGGAGCGCATCCGATGGTTCGACGTTGCGCAATGCGGGGATATTGGTGCGCTCTTAGACGCGACGTACGATTATTTTATGGAGGCGTGAGATGACGGAAAAGCTCAATTTGCAGGATAACTTCCTCAACCGGCTCCGGCGCGAGAAAATGCCGGTGACGATCCATGTGATCAACGGCTACCAGCTCAACCACCTCGTCGTAACGGGGTACGACAACTTTGTCGTGACCGCGAAGAACGCCGAACGCGAGATCATGATCTACAAGCACGCGATTTCGACCATCACGCCGGAAACGGCCATGCAGAAGAAGGATGAAGGCAATGGATGAGCGGGCGGCGAGGATCGGGAGCGCGCTGGGCGTAAGCGCCGAGGCAATCGCGGCCGTCGACGCCGCGGAGGTCGCGCTCAAGGGCGTATTCGCGCGCATTGAGCGGGTAGAGGAGATCTGCGCCGCGCGCGTGCTTGACGCCTTCACGAAAGAAGGCATCGCGGCGCGGCATTTCGCATTCTCGACGGGTTACGGCTACGACGACGCGGGGCGGGACGCGCTGGATCGCGTCTTCGCGCGCGCGCTGCAGGCGAAGGACGCGCTTGTGCGGCCGCAGTTCGCCTCGGGCACGCATGCCATCTTTACGGCGCTCGCAGGTCTGACCGAGCCGGGCGACGCGATTCTTTCCGCCTCCGGCAAGCCGTACGACACGCTGGAAAACGCCGTGGGCCTCGCGGGGGATTACCCCAATTCTCTCAAGCGCATGGGCGTGCGTTTCGCATCTGTGCCGCTCGACCGGGACGGCAAGCTCGACACAGGCTCCGTCCTGCAGGCGACGAAACAGATCAAACCGAAATTACTATATGTGCAGCGATCGCGCGGATACGCCTGGCGCGACTCGTTCCTGCCGGAGCGCGATATGGCGCCGCTGTTTCGCGCGCTTAAAACGGCGTGCCCGGAGGTTATAATCGTTGTGGACAACTGCTACGGCGAATTCACGGGCATAGACGAACCCACGGCATATGGCGCGGACATCATTATGGGTTCGCTCATCAAGAACCCCGGCGGCGGCCTCGCCCCCACGGGAGGCTATATCGCAGGCAAGGAAGATGTGGTCGAGAGGATTTCACATAGGTTCACCGTGCCCGGCATGGGCCGCGAGGTAGGTTCCTATGCGGGGAGTTACCGTCCGTTCTACCAGGGCTTGTTCCTCGCGCCGCACGTAACCGCGCAGGCGCTCAAGTCGGCCGCGCTGTTCGCGCGCTTGTTCGGCGCGCTCGGGTATGAAACCATGCCCGCCCCGGAGGCCGCGCGCTCAGATATCGTGCAGGCAATCCGTTTCCGCTCTGCGGATGAGCTGATCGCCTTTTGCAAAAGCATACAGGGGGCCTCGCCCGTGGATAGCCTCGCCTCGCCAGAGCCATGGGATATGCCAGGTTATACGAGCCAAGTCATCATGGCGGCGGGAGCTTTCGTACAGGGCGCGAGCATAGAACTGAGCGCGGACGCGCCGATACGCGAACCCTACACCGCCTATGTGCAGGGCGCACTGACTTATTCCCACGGCAAGCTCGCCGCGATGCGGGTTTACGATGCGCTCAGAAAGAAGGGCGGTTAATACCTGCGGTACAGGCCGATGAGCCTGCCGACGATTTCCACCTCGCCTCCGGCGAGGATGATGGGCGGCATCGCGCTGTTCTCCGGCTGGAGGCGGACGGTTCCGTCCTTATTTTTGTAAAAACGTTTGACGGTCGCCTCCTCGGAACGCACGAGGGCGACCACAATATCCCCGTTCTCCACGGAAAGCCCCTTGTGGACGACGATGGTGTCCCCGTCCTGAATGCCCGCGTCGATCATGCTTTCGCCGCTGACTTTAAGCATGAATACCTCGTTTTCGCTCGCGCCGCGCAGGAGGGCGGGGGAGAGCATGAATGTCTCCTGTATGTTCTGCTCGGCAAAGATCGGCTCACCCGCGGCCACGCGGCCCACAAGGGGCACCCGGCGCGCGGATTCCGCCCGGTCTTTCTCTTTTCGCGAAACGATTGTGATGGAGCGCTGTTTGGTCGGGCTGAATCGGATGAGGCCTTTGTCGGCAAGGTTTTTCAAGTGCGCGTGCACGGTGGACGTGGATTTCAGTTCGAGGGCCGTGCAGATTTCCCGTACGGTGGGAGGAATATCGTTTTCAGCAAAGTATTGCTCTATATAATGAAAGACTGCGGCTTGCGTTGCGCCGAACTTGCCCATACGCGCCTCCGTAATGTGGTATAATATTGATATAG
>DATMYG010000108.1:0-4756 GCA_035561055.1 Clostridia bacterium
CCCGCGGTATTTTTGCGCGTTCGGCGAAGGCCGTTTTCCTTTCCATCCCATCCGCCGTATGGTATAATTATTTGGTTATAACAAAAAGGGGGACGGCATGGATTTAAGCGTTCTCAACGACAGGCAGCGCGAGGCGGTCGAGTGCCTCGAGGGGCCTCTGCTCGTGCTCGCGGGGGCGGGCTCGGGCAAAACGAAAGTGCTCACCTACAGGATCGCCAACCTCGTGGAGCACGGCGTGCAGCCGTGGAACATCCTTGCGCTCACCTTCACAAATAAGGCCGCGGGCGAGATGCGCGAGCGCGCCGCCGCGCTCGTGGGCGCGGGCGGCGAGGATCTTTGGGTCACGACCTTCCACAGCTTTTCGGCGAAGCTCCTTCGCATGGAGTGCGACAAGCTCGGGTTCGAGCGGAGCTTTAGCATCTACGACGATTCCGACCAGATGAAGGTCGTTGCCGACATTTTAAAGGATATGGGTATGAGCGAGCGCAACATGCCCAAGCGGGAGATGAAGGAGCGTATCTCCAACGCCAAGAACAAGTCCCTCGACCCCGGCAAATACCTCGAGGAGAACCATGCGGACGACGGCGGCATGACTCTGCGCGTCTACAACGCCTACCGCAAGCGCCTCATGGCGGCCAACGCCTTCGATTTCGACGATCTGATCCTCAAGGTGATCGAGCTGTTCGAGTCGTTCCCCGATATATTGGAAAAATACCGGCACAAGTTCCGCTACGTGCTCGTGGACGAGTATCAGGATACGAACATGCCGCAGTACCGCCTGGTGGAGCTCATCTGCCGCGCGCATGGCAACCTCTGCGTCGTGGGCGACGACGACCAGAGCATCTACGGCTGGCGTGGCGCGGACGTACGGAACATCCTGAGCTTCGAAAAGGACTTCAAAGGCGCCAAGGTGGTGCGCCTCGAGCAGAACTACCGCTCGACGAAATACATCCTCGACGCGGCCAACGCGGTCATCTGCAATAACGAGAGCCGCAAACGGAAAACCCTCTGGACGGACAAGCCCGGCGGGGAGCTGATCGTACGCCACGAGGCGGCCAACGAGCGCGAGGAAGCCGCTTACATCTGCAAAAAGATCCTCGAGGGCGTGCGCGACGGCGGCGGTTACGGGGACTACGCGATCCTCTACCGCATGAACGCGCAAAGCCGCGTGCTGGAATCTACGCTCGTCAACTCCGGCATCCCGCACAAGGTGTACGGGGGCTTTCGCTTCTACGAGAGGCGCGAGATCGTGGATATCATGGGCTATTTGAAGCTCATCGCCAACCCGAGGGACGACGTAGCCTTCGCCCGCGTCGTGAACATACCCAGGCGCGGCATCGGCGACAAGGCCATTGAGGAGCTGCGCGCGGTGGCGTCCGCCTCGGGCGAGTCGCTGTTGCTCGCGGCGCTGGGCGGGGAGGGCGTGCCCCCGCGCACGCTCGCCAAGGTGAAGCCCTTCGCGGATATGATGGCGGAGTTCATTGCGGAGTGCACGCTCATGCCTCTTTCGCGCTTCACCGAGCGCATGATCGAAAGGATCGAATACGAGGCGTATCTTCTGTCCGATGATAAAAAGGGCGAAGCGGAGTCCCGCATGGAAAACCTGCGCGAACTCGTGGGCAACATCAAGGAAATCGAGGCGGATATCCCCGAGGGGGAGAGCGCGCTTTCGGCGTTCCTCGAGAACGTCGCGCTCGTCTCCGATATTGACGCTATGGACGAAGGGACGGGCTCCGTGTCCCTCATGACGCTCCATAGCGCCAAGGGGCTGGAATTTCCCGTGGTGTTCCTCGCGGGGCTTGAGGAGAACGTCTTCCCGACCTACCGGGCGAGGAACGATCTCACGAGCGCGGCCATGGAGGAGGAGCGGCGGCTTTGCTACGTGGGCATGACGCGCGCCAGGGAAAAGCTCTACCTCATCAACGCCGCGTGTCGTTCGCTCTTCGGCGAAGGCGCGATGAACCGGCCCTCACGCTTCCTCGAGGAGGTCCCGGGGGAATTGATCGAACGGGAGCGGGGCGCAACCCCGGCGCCGCAGGCGAGGAAGAACTGGGAATTCGCGCAGGACGAAAGCCGGACTAAAACCTACGCTTCGTCGCAGGGCTTCGGCGTGATCCGCACCCCGGCGAAGAACGCCGCGCCGGCAAAACCCGCGCAGCGCAACGACGGCATGGCATTCGCGCCCTTCCAGCGCGTGCGGCATGAGAAGTTCGGCGCGGGCATCGTGCTCGAGGTCGCGGGCAGCGGGGCCTCCGCCACCGTGACGGTAGATTTCGACATCGGCGGGATCAAACGCTTCGCCGCGGCGTACGCGCCGCTGAGCATAGAACAATAGGAGGCCGTTATGCAGCCGCGCATGAGGGAGCTGGTCGACCGGCTCAACGACTACGCAAGGGCATACCACGTGCTCGACGCGCCCAAGGTGAGCGACGCCGAGTACGACGCGCTCTTCGACGAGCTTCTGGCCCTCGAGAAGGAAACGGGCGAGGTGTTCGAGGATTCCCCCACGCGCCGCGTAGGCGGCGAGCCGCTCTCGAAGTTCGAGCAGCATAAGCATTTAGCAAGGCTCTGGAGCCTCGACAAGGTGCGCGCGAAGGGGGAGCTTCTCGAGTGGAGCGCGCGCGCGGAAAAGCTGCGCGCGGAATTTAACGCGCAAAACGAGGAAAAACTGCCGCCGCTTCGCTATTCGCTGGAATATAAGTTTGACGGGCTCACCGTTAACCTCACCTACGAGGGCGGCAGGCTCGTTGAGGCTGCCACGCGCGGCAACGGCGCCGTGGGTGAGGCCATCCTGCCGCAAATCATGACCATCCGCTCCATCCCGCTTTCGATTCCGTTCAAGGGTACGATGGAGGCGCAGGGCGAGGGCTTCATGCGCCTGTCCGTGCTGGAAAAGCTCAACGCGGCTTCGGGCGAGCCCCTGAAGAACGCGCGCAACGCGGCGGCGGGGGCGCTGCGCAACCTCGACCCGCGCGTCACCGCGAAACGGAACCTCGATTGTTTTTGCTACAGCGTCGGCTACATCGAGGGCAAGGCGCTTTCCACGCACGAGGAAATTATCGCGTTCCTCGAGGAAAACGGCCTGCCGGTCAGCCCCTTCCTCGAGATGTACGACGACATCGAATCCGCCTTCGCGGGCATTGAGACTGCGGAAAAGACGCGCGGCAGGCTCGATTTTCTCATCGACGGCATGGTGGTGAAAATCGCGGACATGCGGACGCGCGCGGCTCTGGGTGCAACGGACCGCTTCCCGCGCTGGGCGATCGCCTACAAGTTCGCGGCGGAGGAAACGACCACGACCGTGCTCGGCGTCACCTGGGAGGTCGGCCGCACGGGCAAGCTCACGCCGCGCGCAACGCTCGAGTCCGTGGAGCTCGCGGGCGCGACCATCAGCCACGCCACACTCAACAATTACGACGATATTCAAAGAAAGCGCGTGGGCGTCGGCTCCCGCGTGTTCCTCAGGCGCAGCAACGACGTCATCCCGGAAATCCTCGGCGCGGTCGAGGATGACGTGCCGAAAGAACCCATAGAGAAGCCGACGCATTGCCCCGCATGCGGCGCGCACGTGGAGCACAGGGGCGTGCACCTCTACTGCACGAATCCGCTCTCCTGTCCGCCCCAGATCGCGGCGGCGCTCGACCATTACGCCTCGCGCGAGGGCATGGACATCGAGGGCTTTTCGGAAAAGACCGCCGCGCAGCTCGTAGAGGCGGTGAACCTCAGGAGCATCCCCGACCTGTACGATATGAAGGCTTCGGATTTCCTTGCGCTCGAGGGCTTCAAGGAAAAGAAGACCGGCAACCTCATTTCCGCCATCGAGCGGAGCAAGGACTGCGCGCTCGGCGCGTTTCTCTTTGCCATAGGCATCCCCAACGTGGGCGCGAAGACTGCGCGCGATCTCGCGCGCGCCTTCGGAACGCTGGAAAAGGTCAGGGGCGCGGCCTACGATGAGCTGATTCAAATTCAGGACGTCGGGGATGTGGTCGCCCAAAGCATACTTGATTTCTTCGCGGACGCCTCCATCTCCTCGCAGATCGACCGTCTGCTCGCGCACGGCGTGAAGCCGCGCCCGGAGGTCAGGACCGAAACGGTAAGCCCTATTTCGGGCAAGACCGTCGTGGTCACGGGTTCTATGGAGCGCATGCCGCGGCAGGAGATCGAGGCGCTCATCGAGGCGCGCGGCGGCAAGGCGGCCTCCTCCGTGAGCAAAAAGACCGATCTCGTGGTCGCGGGACCCGGCGCGGGCGGCAAGCTCGACAAGGCGCGGGAACTGAACGTTAAGGTATTGGATGAAACCGAATTCTTTAATCTGATTGGGGAACACTGATGCGCATCGGCAAATTGGACAACGACGAACTCAACGAACTCATCCTCTCGAAATTCATCAAGTGCCGCGACGAGGTGGTCGTTTCCCCGCGCGTGGGTGTCGACTGCGCCGCGGTCGACATGGGCGGCGGGCTCTGCGTGCTCTCGACCGACCCCATCACCTCGGCGACGAAGCATTTGGGCACGCTCACCGTGCACGTCAACTGCAACGACGCGGCTGCCGCGGGCGCGGAACCCATCGGCCTTCTCGTGACGCTGCTCGTGCCGCCGAGCGCAACAAAGCAGGACATCGCTAAAGTCGCGGACGAGCTTTCCGCCGCCGCGCGGGAAGTCAACGTCGAGATCATCGGCGGCCACACCGAGGTGACGGCTTCCGTCAAGCGCATGGTCACCTGCGCCACCGTCGTGGCGCGCGCGGGGAAAAACG
>DATMYG010000109.1:0-2477 GCA_035561055.1 Clostridia bacterium
TTGGTCAGCTCGCTCAACTGCCTGCCCTGGCGCTTGGCCGCGTCCGAGAGCATTTCCTTGCCGCGGGCGACGTTCTCCTCGCGGTTGGCCTTCTTGAACCACTGGCGTATCTTCGCTTTGGCCTGCTGGGTTTTGACGAGCTTGAGCCAGTCCCGGCTGGGCGTGGCGCCAGGCGCCGTGACGATTTCCACCACGTCGTTGTTCTTTAACTTATAATCAAGCCGCACGATCGCGCCGTTGACCTTGGCGTGCTGGGCGTGGTTGCCGACGTTGGAGTGGATGCGGTAGGCAAAGTCGAGCGGGGTCGAACCCGCCACGAGGTCGATGATCTGCCCGCGCGGGGTCAGAACATACACGTAGTCGCTGAAGAAGTCCTTTCGGATGTTTTCGACGAACTCGCGCGTGTTGTCCGCGTAGTTCTCGAGCTCGAGCGCCTCGCGCAGCCATGCGAGCTTGCTGTCGAGGTCGTCCTGCTCGGCGCGGCCCTCCTTGTACATCCAGTGCGCGGCGATGCCGTACTCGCTCGTACGGTGCATTTCGAACGTGCGGATCTGCACCTCGAAAGGCATGCCCGTTTCCGCGAACAGCGTCGTGTGCAGCGAGCGGTACATGTTGGTTTTGGGCATCGCGATATAGTCCTTGAAGCGTCCCGGCACGGGACGCCAGATGGCGTGTATGACGCCCAGCGCCGCATAGCAGTCGTTGATGGTGTTCACGACCACGCGCACGGCGATGAGGTCGTAGATTTCCGAAAGCGCGCGGCTTTGCCGCTGAACCTTTTTGTAGATGCTGTAGAGATGTTTCGGACGGCCGTTAATCTGCGCCTCGATGCCGACATCCGCCAGCTGTGCCTTGATGGTGTTGATGGCGATGTCGAGCGTGCGCATACGCTCGCGCTGCTGCGGCTCGATCTGTTTTTTCAACTGGCTGTATTCATCCGGCCAGATGTACTTGAAACACAGGTCCTCGAGCTCGCACTTGATCGCGCCCATGCCGAAGCGGTCCGCGAGCGGGGCGTACACATCAAGCGTCTCGCGCGCCTTCCGCATGCGCTTTTCGGGTGTGCAGTACTCGAGGGTGCGCATATTGTGCAGCCTGTCGGTCAGCTTGATGATGACCACGCGCACGTCCTTGGCGATGGCGAGGAACATTTTCCGTAGGTTTTCCGCCTGCGCCTCCTCTTGGCTCAACAACTCGCTCTTGCCGGTTTTGGTCAGCTTCGTGACGCCGTCCACCATCCCGGCGATGTCCTCGCCGAAGATGGACCTGAGCATGTCCACGGTGATGTTCTCGCCGTCCTCGACTACGTCGTGGAGAAGCCCGGCGATGACCGTATTCGGGTCCATGCCCATCTCGAGCAGCATCAGCGCCACGGCTATGGGGTGGGTGATATACGGCTCGCCCGACTCGCGCTTTTGCTTTCCGTGCGCTTTGTTGGCAATTTCCATGGCGCGTTCCAGCAGCGCCATTTCCGCGTCGCTAAAGCGCACGGCGCATGCGTTAATCAGTGCGTCCATGAAAATCACCTCCTTCCCGCGACGGTGCGCTCGCTCAATACACGATAGCGGTCGCCACGTCGTAATCCCTGAGCGCTTCCCTGCCGCCGAGTTCGGACAGCTCTATGGCGAAGCGCGCCGCGACGACCACGCCCCCCGCCTGCTCGACAAGCCGTATGGTCGCAAGCGCCGTGCCTCCAGTGGCGAGCAGGTCGTCCACGACGACCACGCGCTGCCCGGGCTCGATCGCGTCCACGTGGATTTCAAGCGAGTCCGTGCCGTATTCGAGCGCGTATTCGTGGCGTATGGTCTTGTAGGGTAGCTTACCGGGCTTTCTGGCGAGCACGAAGCCCGCGCCGAGCGCGTAGGCGAGCGCGGAACCGATGACGAAGCCGCGCGCCTCGGGCCCGACCACGAGGTCGGCTTTTTTATCCCGCACGCTGTCCGCAAGCTCGTCGATAAGCTGGCGGTACGCTTCCGGGTTTTTGATGAGGGTGGTCACGTCGCGAAACAGGATTCCCTTCTTCGGAAAGTCGGGGAGCGAACGGACAGTGCTCCGAAGATCCATATTAAGCCTCCTTATAGCAGCGCAAATAATGTTGGTGGTCGTCCAAAATGGCGTTCGCCGCCGCGAAAGCGCGGCTTTCCTCGAGGGAGCGGCCCGGCGCGTCCTTGACGAGCCGGGCGCCCGCGTCCGTGACGCTTACGAAGCCGAGTTCCTCGAACACGCCGATGGCGAAGCGCGCCGCGCGCTCGTCCGCGCTCGCCTCGCGGCGGAGCGCATCGAGCATGCCTGCGCGGTTGTAGAAGCTGCCGGCCGTGCGGCACAGCGCCTTGTACAATTCGCCGAGCGCCGTCCGGTCAACCCGGAGGACGCGGGCGAGTTCGTCCGCGTCGCCCTGTGCGGGCGCGCCGCAGAGAAGCTCCGCTTTCGGTGCAAGCGCGGCGAGGCGTTCCTCCATGCCCAGCGGTGCGTCGTAC
>DATMYG010000110.1:0-4145 GCA_035561055.1 Clostridia bacterium
CGGCGAGCCGGTTCCGCGGCTTTTCCTTTATCTGAGGCAGGCCCTTGCGTACATGCCCGCGCCCAGCGCCTCCGGGCGTTTGAGCGTCTCAAGGTCGTAGGGCGTTTCCTGATACACGCAGTAGTTGAGCCAGTTGGCGAACAGCAGGCTCGCGTGGCTTCGCCAGCGCATGACGGGCGCTTTGGCCGGATTGTCCCCCGGATAGTAGTTGCAGGGCGGAAGGATGTCAAGCCCTTTTCCGACGTCGCGGCGGTACTCACGCTCGAGCGTGTCGCGGTCGTACTCCGAATGGCCCGTCACATAGACGCGCCGCCCGTTTTTCTCCGCCGCGAGGTACACGCCCGCCTCCTCGGAAACGGCGAGCAGCTCGAGGGAGGGTTCCCGTTCGAGATCCTCCCGCGCGACTCCGGTGTAGCGCGAATGCGGCGCGAAGAAAACCTCGTCAAAACCGCGCACCAGCGGATGTTTGGGGGAAAGCAGGGCGTGCTCGTACACACCCGAGAGCTTCGCGGGAAGCTGGTGCTTGCCAATGCCGTAGTGGCGGTACAGCCCGGCCTGCGCGCCCCAGCAGATGTGCAGCGTCGAATAGACGTTGTCGCGCGACCAGTCGAGGATATCGCAAAGCTCCTCCCAATAATCCACCTCTTCGAAGGGCATCTGCTCGACGGGCGCGCCCGTGACGATAAGCCCGTCGTAGAGGCTTTCGCGCACGTCGGCAAGGGTTTTGTAGAAACGCAGCAGATAGTCCGCGCTGACGTTTTTGGCCGTATGCGTGCAGGTTTGCATCAGCTCGATTTCCACCTGCAACGGCGTGTTGCCGATAAGGCGCAATAGCTGCGTTTCCGTCTCCATCTTGGTGGGCATGAGGTTCAGAATCAGGATGCGAAGGGGGCGGATGTCCTGGCTTTGGGCGCGCCCCTCCGTCATGACGAAGATGTTCTCCTCCGTCAGCGTTCGGATTGCCGGAAGTCCTTCCGGTACGGTGATGGGCATAGTATCCTCCATAGATTCAAAAAGTGCCGCGCCGCAGAGGACGAAGCCGGGGATTCCGCGCGCCCCGTCCCCGCGGCGGATGCGTTTCAGTCGGGTATCGCCTTGTTCAGCGCCTGGCCAAGATCCCAGATAAGGTCCTCCGCATCCTCAAGGCCGATGGAAAGGCGGATGGTTTCCGGCGCGCAGCCCGCGGCCCGCTGCTCCTCGGGAGAGAGCTGCTGGTGGGTCGTGGAAGCCGGATGGATCACGAGGGATTTCGCGTCCGCAACATTGGCGAGCTGCGAGAAAATCGTGAGGCTGTCGATGAACTTCCTTGCCTCGGCCAGGCCTCCCCTAACGGAGAAGGTGAAGATGGAGCCGACCCCTTTGGGGAAGTACTTCCTGGCGAGCGCGTAATATTTGCTCGTGGGCAAGCCGGGGTAGTTGACGGAGCTTACCTTGGGGTGTTTTGCGAGGAAGTCCACGACCTTCTCGGTGTTGGACACATGCTTGGCGACGCGGAGGGAGAGCGTCTCGAGGCTCTGGATAAAGAGCCACGCGTTGAGCGGCGCGAGGCATGCGCCCGTGTCGCGCAGAAGCTGCACGCGCGCTTTGAGCGCGAAGGCGACAGGGCCGAGGTCCGCGTAGCGGATGCCATGGTAGCTCGCATCCGGCTCGGTAAAGCCGGGGAATTTGCCATTCGTCCAGTCGAAGTTGCCGCCGTCCACGATGACGCCGCCTATGGAACTACCGTGCCCGCCGATGAACTTCGTGGCCGAATGGACGACCACGTTAGCGCCGTGCTCGATAGGGCGCAAGAGATACGGCGTCGCGAAGGTGCTGTCCACGATGAGGGGGAGCTTATTGTCCCGCGCGATGCTCGCCACAGCCTCGATATCCACGATGTTGATGCCGGGGTTGCCAAGGGATTCGATGTAGAGCGCCTTGGTATTCTCCCGGATGGCGCGCCTGAAATTCTCCGGGTCGTCCGGATCGACAAAGGTCGTGGTAATGCCAAGCCTCGGCAGCGTGACCGCGAAGAGGTTGTATGTGCCGCCGTAGAGCGTAGAGGCGGAAACGATGTGGTCGCCCGCATTCGCGACGTTGAGGATAGCGTAGGTGATCGCCGCCGCGCCGGAGGCCGTGGCGAGTGCCGCGCTGCCGCCCTCGAGCGCCGCGACGCGCTGTTCGAACACATCGCCGGTGGGGTTCATGATGCGCGAATAGATGTTGCCCGTCTTCCTGAGGGCAAAGAGATCCTCCGCATGCTGCGTATCGTCGAACACGTAGGAGGTGGTCTGGTAGATGGGTACGGCGCGCGCCTTGGTGGCCGGATCCGGCTGCTGTCCCGCATGCACCTGCAGGGTGTCAAAACCGAGTGTTCTCTCGCTCATGTACGTAAAAATCCTTTCTCATATTTAAAAATTTGCTTGCATAAACCTGAAGGCCGCCCGTCTGCCCGGGACACAAAAAAAGGCCGACGCTCCGTGGCGTCGGCCTCAAACTTGCGGTTTGATCGAATTCCCTTACGGGTGGCGTCGGCGCACAGAAGAACAGACGGGCATGGGCATGCACATGCACATCTCGCCGCGCATCATCATGAAACGTTTGCGGATCGTCTGTCTCATCGCGTTCGCCTTTCAAAAGTATTGTCTAATAATAATACGCTTTTTATGCGATGTCAACAAAAACACGGGCAAAAAAGAGCTCTCGTTATCGTTCCCTGTTCCCGCGGCCGTTGAGCGCCGCGCGCACCGCGCGCCAGTTCGGGTAAAAGCGGTCCATATATGCCCAGAATCTGGCGTTATGCCCCCGCTCCAGAAGGTGCACGAGCTCGTGAACGATCACGTACTCAAGGCACTCCGGCGGCTTTTTGGCAAGCTGGAGGTTCAGGCAGATGCGCCTCGACGGAATGCCGCAGCTGCCCCACCTGCTTTTCATGTTCCGAATGCGCCAACCTGCCGCGCGCACGCCCGCAAGGCTTTCGTACCGCTCGATGAGCGGCGGGACGGCTTCGCTCAGAAGCGCGCGGTAAAGCCCTTCCAGCGTCTTCGCGCGCTGCTGCGGCGTGCTGTCCTCGCGCGCGCTGAGAAGGACGCTTTGCCCCTCGAGACGCGCGCCGCCGCGCTTGCCCGTCACTATCTCGAGGAGGTAGCGTGCGCCCCAAATATCACAGTATTCCCCGGTTATGTAGCTCGGCTCCGCCCGCTCCGCCTGCGCCGCGATCCTGTGAAGCTGCTTATTGATCCACGCGGTACGGGATGAGGCGAAGGCGCGTATCGCCTCGTCCGAAACGTTCAGGGGCGCAGTGATCTTCACCTGGCCGTCCGGCGCGTGAACGCGGATGTACATGTTCTTGATGCGCTTTTTCTCGACGGCGATTTCAAGGCCGTCCAAGGTGAGCCGGGTCATGGGTTTGCCTTTCCGCTTTGCCGCCGCGCGGGATTTTCGTCTATTGTAACGCGGCGCGGACGGCATTGCACGACAAATTCATCGGCCTGGTGCATCCTTGCGCGCCGAGAACTCGATCCACTGCGGCAGCGCCGCGAAGGGGTTGCGCGTCCAGTCCGAAAGGCGGTTCTCATCCGCCTGCGCTTGCTCGGGGCTTTGGTACCACCAGCAGCTGTGGCAGTCGATCTGTGAATGGAACTCGACGATTTTATGGATGGAAAACCCCGCGCCAACCATCGCGTTGAACAGATCCTGCACGCGCCAGTGATAATTCGGGATGTCGAAATGCGGGCCCGTCTCTTCATACGGCTTGGCCGAGGCGATCCTGTACGGGTCGCACTCGTCCTGCGTAAACGGACGGTTGAACGGATGCACCTCGAACATGACGTATCGCCCGTCCAGCTTCAGGACGCGGTGGAAGTTACGGTACATCGCGGCAAGGTCGTCGATCCATACGTGCACGCCGTTGGACGTGTAGACGAGATCGTACGCGCCGCTTTCGATCTGCTCAAGCTTCATGCTATCGTCGTGCACGAAATCGATATCCCACCCGCGCGCGTCGGCGATCTTCTTGGCGTTGTCGAGCTGGCGCTCGGCGATGTCCGCGGAGGTAACCTTTGCGCCCAGCAGATGGAAGGCGAAAACCGCTGCGTTGTCGCCGCTCGAGGGCACGAGCACGCGCTTGCCCTGAAAATCGGGGAAGGAGGCGCACAGCATGGCGC
>DATMYG010000111.1:0-2819 GCA_035561055.1 Clostridia bacterium
GTAAAAGAAAATATATTATTTTTTGCTGTTAGGGGTTGACAGATACGCAAAACAGGTTTATATTATGCACTAAATTGTGAAACAACTGTGAAACACGGTTGGAAGGGGGCAAGGCATGGCAAACGGCGCGCGGTTTAAGATGCGTGCGAACGCCTTTGTTCTTTCCTGCGCCCTCGCGTCCCTCGTGGTGGCCGCGCTCGTCGGCGTCCTCTCTCTTATGGTGCTGGTAGTAGGCATCATTATTAGCCTGTCCGTAATTATCATTCGTACGGACGGCGCGGGGACCTGCGGAGCATAAACGGCAAGCAAAAGTGCTCGAAAGCGGTTCCCGAAAACGGGGACCGCTTTTAAAATTAAGCGAATTTATGGAGGAAAACATGAAAAAAGCAATCGCATTGGTACTGGTGGCCTGCATGGCCGCGGCGATGCTCGCGGGCTGCGGCACATCCGGCGGCGGCGACACCATCAAGGTCGGCATCTTAGGGCCCCACACGGGCGAATACGCGGTTTACGGCCTGGCGGTCAAGAACGGCGCGCAGCTCTACATCGACCAGATCAACGAGGCCGGCGGCATTAACGGCAAGCAGATCGAGGTCATCGCCTACGACAATAAGGGCGATTCGGCCGAGGCCGTAACGGCCTTTAGCAAGATGGTGGACGAGGGTATCACCGCGCTCATCGGCGACGTGCTCACCGGCAACACCATCGCGGTCGTCGCCGAGGCGAACCCGATCGGCCTGCCCATGATCACGGCTTCCGCCACGGCGGCCGCGGTCACCTACAACAAGGATACCGACACCGTCTACTCTAACGTGTTCCGCACCTGCTACATCGATCCGTTCCAGGGCGAGAAGATGGCGCAGTACGCGGCCGAGGTGCTCGGCGCGAAATCCGCCGCCGTCATCTGCGAGACGGGCAACGACTATTCCGAGGGCCTTGCGGACGCGTTCCGCGCCAAGTGCGCCGAGCTGGGCGTTTCCGTCGTGGCGGACGAAGGCTATTCCAAGGGCGACGTGGACTTCAAGAGCCAGCTCACCAACATCGCGGCCGCCGCGCCCGACGTGGTGTTCAGCCCCAACTATTATGAGGACGACGGCCTCATCGTGACCCAGGCGCGCGAGATCGGCCTTGCGGTTCCCTTCCTCGGCGGCGACGGCTGGGCGGGCGTCAAGGACTACGCCTCCGCCGAAGACCTCGAGGGCTGCCTGTACTGCTCCGCCTACGCGCCCGGCTCGAGCGACGCCGTGAAGGCGTTTGAGGAAGCCTACACCGCCAAATTCGGCGCGGACACCCTCAACATGTTCGCCGCCACCGGCTACGACGCCGCCATGGTGCTCTGCGCCGCGCTCGCCAAGGCCGAGACAACCGGCGAGAAGCCCGCCAGCGAGGCTTATATGCAGGCGATCATCGCGGGCATCATCAGCGAAGGTCCTACCGTGCAGGGTGTCACGAGCGCCGCGGGCTATACCTTCGACGAGTACAACAACCCCATGAAGGACGCCGTCATCATGACCGTCACGGGCGGCGCGGAAGTCTTCAAGCAGATGTACTAAGCGCGCTTGGCGCGCAAAGCCCGGGCGGGAAAACCCGCCCGGGCTATAATGCTAAGAAAGCGGCAGATCCGTTTTCTGGCAATTTCCGAAAGGAAACCGATACAATGTCCTTATTTGAAACGATTATACGCCAGATCCTCAACGGCCTGCAGGCTGGCTCGATCTACGCCCTTGTGGCGCTCGGGTACAGCATGGTCTACGGCATCATCACATTGCTTAACTTCGCCCACGGGGACGTCATCATGGTGGGCGCGTACCTCGCGTGGTTCGTGATGGCGCGCTTCGCGATGAACCCCATCTTCGCGGTGGTCGTCGCCGTGCTCGGGTGCACGCTTTTGGGCATGACCATCGAAAAGGTCGCCTACAAGCCGCTGCGCGGCTCCCCGCGCATTTCGCTCTTGATCACGGCCATCGGCGTTTCGTACTTCCTCGAGAACGCCGCGCAAATGATCTTCGGCGCGAATGGAAAGTCCATACCGGACATCATTACGCTCAAAGCAATTGAGATCGGCGGTATCCAGATTCCCGGCACCGCGCTCGTCACGCTCGTTGCGTCGGGCGTATCCATGGCGGCTTTGACGCTCCTCGTCAACCATACCCGCATGGGGCGCGCCATGCGCGCGGTCAGCGAGGATACCGGCGCGGCGCAGCTCATGGGCGTCAATATATCCAACACCATTTCCTTTACCTTTGCGCTGGGTTCGGCGCTCGCGGGCATAGGCAGCGTCCTCTATAGCTGCGCCTACCCGCAGGCGAACCCAACCATGGGTGCGATGCTCGGCTTGAAGGCCTTCGTCGCGGCGGTGCTCGGCGGCATCGGCTCGATTCCCGGGGCGATGGTCGGCGGCTTCGCCATCGGCCTCGCGGAGGCGCTCGTGTCGGCGGTGGGGCTTTCCGTCTGGAAGGACGGCGTGGTGTTCGCCATCCTCATCATCGTTCTGCTCGTCAGGCCCACGGGAATTCTCGGCAAGCCCGTGAGCGAGAAAGTGTGAGGCGCGTATGGCTGCGAAATACAAAAAGCTCCCCACTCTCCTTCGTTATGCGATCAACCTCGCGCTGTTCGCCGCGTTCCTCATCGTGGGCAATCTCCTCATCGAAGGCGGCGCGATTTCAAAATACTACGCCAAGGTCGTCATGCTCATCGGCATCAACGTGATCCTCGCGGTGTCGCTCAACGTCGCCACAGGGTACCTCGGCCAGCTCCCGCTCGGCCACGCGGGCTTCATGGCCGTGGGCGCGTACGCGAGCGCCGTTTTCATGACGAGG
>DATMYG010000112.1:0-4392 GCA_035561055.1 Clostridia bacterium
TGATATCCCATAAAATAATTTGGAGGGGTTTCTTGTGGCGCGCAGCGACAAACGTTTCATCCGGGTATACACGGACAGCCGCTTTAGCGGCAGCAACGAGATCTGGGTCGATACGCAGACCGGCGTAAATTACCTGTTTCACTATTCCGGCTACGCGGGCGGCATGACCGTGCTGCTCGACGAAACGGGCAAGCCCGTCGTCACGCCGCGGTATGAAGTGGAAAACCTCATCTACGAAAACAGATAGGCCCGCTCAGCGGGGCGCGGCCATACTTTCTTCCCATAACGGAATCAATTCGATATCGATCCCCTCGTAGCGCTCCGACAGGGCGCGGCCGAGGGTTTCGTAGAGCGCGCGCAGCTTACGGGTTTCGAGCGCTTCTCCGGGATATGCGAAAGTCACCTCGAGCCATATTTTGCGCCCGGTCTGCGTCACATCCGTAAACACGTGCTGAAAGCCGAAAGCTTCGAGCGATTGCGCGACGGCCCTGTCGATGTCGAGCCGTTTCTCATCCTTGGGCGAGAACAGGAGGATGCTCTTGAGCGCGCCCACGATCATCTTCACGGGCCGCGGCATGATGCAAAGAGACAGCGCGATGGCGACAATCTGGTCGAAATAGACCGAGTATTTCGCGAGCGCGGTTTCCCCCAGAATGGTGGGGAGCGTGAACGCCGCGCCTAGCGCGAAGCTGATGATGAAATCCACCTTCCAGGCGTAGATTTCGGCCTGTACCATGGGCGAGTAGAGCTTTTTGTTATAGCGCGTGAGCACGAGGAATACGGCGAGGCTCATCACGCCCAATGCCACCTCGTAGACGGCGACGGTGGGCGCGTCGATGTGCCGCCCGCCGGAGATCATGACGCCGAGGTTCGCGGAGACGAGGCTCACCGCCACGCCCAGGAGCATGAAGCCCCGTATCACGATAAAGAGGCTTTCCACCTGATAATAGCCGTAGGGGCGCTTCTCGGTCGGCGGCCGGTACAAAAGGGGTGCGATCAACAGCGAGGACGCGACGACGATGAGCTCCACGGAGTCCACCGCGGCGTCCATAAGCACAGCCTGCGAGCCGGTGACGATGCTCATGACGATCTCGATCACGGCGAACGCGACATTCGCCCACAGGGAAATCCCGAGGATTGTTCTCTCTCTCTTTTCTTTGCCGGAAATCATAAGACCTGCTTTTTAAAGCCAACATACGGCAGTTTGCGCGTTTGCGCTTTCTTATTATATCACCGCGCGGGCTCCGCGGCAAGCCGGGCGGCCGCCCCCTCTTGTTTTATGCATACCCGGATGTTATGATGACTCTAGGCGCAAGGAGCAGCATGGATATCCTCGAAGGCTTGAATCCCGAACAATTGGAAGCCGTTACGACGACCGAAGGCTACGTCCGCGTGATCGCGGGCGCGGGCTCCGGCAAGACGCGCGCGCTCTCGCACCGCTTCGCCTACCTCGTGAACGAAATCGGCATCATGCCGGGCAACATCCTGTGCGTAACCTTCACCAACAAGAGCGCCAACGAGATGAAGCAGCGCATCCGCCGCCTCACAGGGGACAACGACACGGGCTACATCAGCACCTTCCACAGCTTTTGCGTAAGCGTTTTGCAGGAGGACAGCAATGCCGTCGCCTACCCCAAGAGCTTCCTCGTGCTGGATAATTCCGACATCGACGCCATGCTCAGGATCATCTATGAGGAGCGGGGGCTGACGCTCCGGCACATGACCTACGCGAACGCGAGAGACATGATTGAAATACGCAAGTGCTCGACGATCCCCGACTACTACCTCGACATGATCGCCATGTCCCCCGAGGAGCTCAAGCGCAAGTATGACGAATCCGTCAGCGCCGAAGACATCATCTTCTACGGCTACCTCTATCAGGAAAAGAAGTGCTTCGGCCTCGACTATAACGACCTCATCAAGTTTTCGCTCTACATCTTCCGAGAAAACGAAGCGATCCGCCTCAAGTGGCAGCAGCGCCTCGCGTACATCATGATCGATGAGTACCAGGATATCGACGAATTGCAGTACGCGCTCATGAAGGTGCTCTGTGCCTACCATAACAACCTCTTCATCGTGGGCGACCCCGACCAGACCATCTACACTTGGCGCGGCGCGAGCGTCCACTACCTGCTCGACTTCGAGAAGGAATTCCCGAACGTCAAGACCGTCATGATGATGCGCAACTACCGCTCCACCCCGCAGGTGATCGCCGCGGCCGACTCGCTGATCGGCAAAAACAAGCTGCGCATCAAAAAGGAGCTGATCCCGACCCTGCCCGACGGGGAGCCGGTCGTCTACCACCACGCGAATACCGCCGAGGACGAGGCAAAATGGATCGCCGGGAAGATCAAAGCCCTCGTCGCCTCCGGCGCGAAACACTCGGACATCGCGCTGCTCTACCGCGCGCATTACGTGACGCGCACCGTCGAGGAGGTTTTCCTAAAGGAAGAACTGCCCTACAGGATCTACAGCGGCGTGCAGTTCTTCGCCCGGGCGGAGATCAAGGACGCGCTCTCGTACCTGCGCCTCGTCGTCTACAAGGACGACCTTTCCTTCGCGCGCGTGGCCAACAACCCCAAAAGGAACATCGGCGAAAGGCGCATGCGTTTCTTGCAGAGCTATGCCGCGGAGCATTCCTTAACGCTGTACGAGGCGCTCTCGCGCACGCTCGAGGAGGAAATCTTCCGCAACACAAGGGCGAAGAAGTTTGTGGAGTTTGTGGAGCGCTATTCCGCCCTCTGCCGCGACATGCCCATTTCGGAACTGATGGCGAAGCTCCTCGACCAATCCGGCTACGAGGAGCAGCTTCGCACCGAGGGCGGCCAGGAGCGGCTCGATAACCTCGCGGAGCTTCGCCAGTCCATCTACGAATACGAAACCACCTGCGGCGAGGAGAGCACGCTGGAAAACTACCTTTCCCACGTCGCGATGCTCACCAACCTCGACGCGGACGCGGCCGGAGGCGCCGCGGTGAAGCTGATGACCGTGCACAGCGCCAAGGGACTGGAATTCCCGTACGTGTTCCTGTGTGCGATGGAGGAGGGCGTCTTCCCCTCGAGGAAGGTCGCGACCATCGAGGGTATGGAAGAGGAGCGCCGCCTCGCCTTTGTCGCCATGACGCGCGCGGAAAAGCAGTTCTGCATCTCCGACTCGCTGGGCAGGAACCTCGACGGGTCGTTCCGCTATCCCTCGCGCTTCGTGCTGGACATCGACAAGAATCTGGTACAATACGACGTGGAGTTGCCCGAAAGCCTGGTCAGGGAAGCGCAGTGGAAAGCGCGCGGCACGGATATCGTGCTGGAAGCGGCCTCGAACGGCCTGCCCTTCGCCGTGGGCGACGCGGTCCTTCATCTCGTAATGGGTAGGGGCGTCGTCACGTCCATAGACGAGGCAGCCTGCGCTTATGTCGTGCAGTTTGACGAAATCCCGACGCCCCGAAAGCTGAGCTTTCGCGCGAAGCTCGAGCGGGCGTGAGCAACTTTGCGCAAATCGGCGGCAAATCGCAACAAAATTCATAATTTACAGGGTGAATCCCCCGCCGGAATATGCGATAATATTCTGCGTTGAAGCTGCGGAGGTTCCTCAATTCATGCATAATTTTTTAAGAAAAAGGGCGTTTCGCGTGGGGTTCGTCGTTTTTGCGTGCGCGCTTGCGCTCGCGGGCTGCGGCATGCCCGGCTTGACGAACGGACATACGCCTTCCCCCTCCCCCGCGATCACGGACACGCCCACGCCGGAGGCCGCCGTACCGACGGACGAGGACCTCGCCTTTGGGGCGCACGTCGCCTTTGGCGAAACATTCCGTCTCAATTACGATCAGTACGACACCGAGCAGGATATCGAAACTTTTACGGAGCTCATGGAGCTTCGCCATCTCTTTACGGGCATGGCGGACGATTACGAAGCGTCCGTGGCCGCGGCCGCGGACGCCGCGCTCGCACGCGTCAGGGAGTACGAGCCCGACGCGACGCTCGCGCTGACCTGCCCCAAGACAGATTGGCGTTTCATGGTATCGCTCTGCTGCGACTGCGCGGAGGATGCCGATGATAAGCTCATCCGCCTGAGCGAAATTGAGACGTCCTACGCGGACGGCGTGCTGCGCGTCACGGTGACGCTGCCCTGTTTTGAGGCGTTCTTCGCCAACGAGGCGCTCTCCGTCCGATACGACGCGCTGACGGTCTACTGCTACCTCAACACCGTCTACGACGAAAACGGCAACGAGACCGACTCCGACGGCTCCTATACCTTCCCGGAGGGATATGCCGAGGGGCTCGTGGAGCCGCTGCCCAAGAGATACATCAAGGACGGCTGGTACAACGACCGTTCCAACGCCACGCGCCGCCACATGGGCACGGATATCACCGCGCCAGAGGGCAGGATCATTCACTC
>DATMYG010000113.1:0-2590 GCA_035561055.1 Clostridia bacterium
CATGTGCATTTTGCTCACGACGTCCTTCATCACGCTGACGGGACAGGGGCTGCCCGCCATGATGCCCGTGCGCACGGAGGAAAAATCGGTCTTTTTGAAGTCCTCGTGCTCGAGCATGGCGATGAACATCGTGGGCACGCCATGAAAGCAGGTGATGTGCTCCTGATGGACGCAGGCGAGCGCAGGCTTGGGCGAAAAGTACGGCAGGGGCAAGATGGTCGCCCCGTGCGTCATGGCGGCGGTCATGGCGAGCACCATACCGAAGCAGTGGAACATCGGCACCTGGATCATCATGCGGTCGGCGGTCGAGAGGTCCATACGGTCGCCTATGCATTTGCCGTTGTTGACGATGTTGTAGTACGTAAGCATAACGCCCTTGGGGAAACCCGTCGTGCCGGAAGTATATTGCATGTTGCATACGTCGTGCGGGTCGACCGCGGCGGCGAGGCGCTGCACCTCCTCTATGGGCGTGCGGGATGCCTCCCGCATAGCCTCCTCGAAGGTGAGGCAGCCCGGCTGGCGGAAGCCGATGGTGACGACGTTCCTTAAAAACGGCAGCCTTGCGCTATGCAGCGGCTTACCGGGCTTCGTCTCCTTCAGCTCGGGACAGATTTCGTTGATGATGCCCGCGTAATCCGAATCGCGGTAGCCCTTTTCCATGATGAGCGTATGCGTGTCCGACTGACGCAATAGGTATTCCGCCTCGTGGATCTTATAGGCCGTGTTGACGGTCACGAGCACCGCGCCGATCTTCGTCGCCGCCCAGAAGGCGACGTACCACGCGGGCACGTTGGTCGCCCAGACTGCGACGTGGCTGCCCGGCTTCACGCCAAGCGCTATCAGCGCACGGCAGCACTCGTTGACATCGTCGCGGAACTGCGCGTAGGTCCTCGTATAATCGAGCGTCGTGTACTTGAAGGCGTACTGGTCGGGGTATTCCTCGACCATGCGGTCAAGCACCCTCGAGAAGGTCGCGTCGATGAGGATGTCCTTTCGCCAGACGAACGTGCCCGTTCCCGCACGGTTTTTATAAAGGTGCGGCCGGCTGCGCGCGGGCGTACCGAAGCGCTGCATGTAGTTGGCAAAGTGCGCGAGCACGCTCTCCATGTCGTCCAGCTCGGGCATCCAGAGGGGGTCCCATTCGAGCGAGATGAACCCGTCGTAATTAATCGAGGCGAGCGCGTTCATCAGTTCCGCCATGGGCAGTTCCCCTTCGCCGGGCAGGCGGAAGGCGCGTTTTTCCCCCTCCGCGGCGGAATCCTTGACGTGGACGTGCTTCACGTACGCGCCGAGGTTCCGTATGCTCGTTTCCGGTGCTTCCCCGTGATCGAAGTACGGGTGGTGCAAGTCCCAGAGCGCGGCAAGACAATCGCTCGAAAAGCGCGTGAGGAACATCTGCAGCTTCGCGGTATCGGAGAACGCGCCCGCGGTTTCGACCAGGAGAGTCACGCCCTTTTCCTCCGCTTCGGGCAGGCAGCGCTCTATGCAGGCGCTCGCCGCGGCGAGCCCTTCCTCGGAAGGATCGAGCGCGCGCACGCGCACATAGGGAATCGAAAAATCGTGCGCGAGCCGGACGCAGGAGAGAAGCTCCGCGTCGTCCGCACCCGGGCGGGAAATATCGCACACGGAGTCGAGGCAGGCGAGCCTGAGCCCTTCGTCGAAAAGCCGCCGCACGGTACGCGCCGCGCTCGCGCGCGCGAAAGGCGCGCCGTCCGCCGTCCAGTCGGAACCGACGACGCCATAAAGCTCGATGCCCGCGTATCCCGTCGCCTTCGCGGCGGCGACACAGTCGCCAAAGGCGCGGCCGCTCCAGCCGCGCGTGGAAAAAGAAAGTTTCATGCGCGGCCGCCCTCCTCATAGACGATCTTGTTGAGGGCATTGAGGTAGGCGTGGATGCTTGCGCCGATGATATCGGTCGAGATGCCCCGGCCGGAATAGAGCTTGCCGTTCGCGCGAAGGCGCACGAGCGCCGCACCCATCGCCTCGCGCCCCTCGGTTACGGCCTGGATCTGGAAATCGTCCAGCTCGTAATGGTGGCCAACGATCTGCTCGAGGGCGAGGAAGGAGGCGTCGATGGGGCCGTCCCCAAGGCCAAAGCCAGAGAGGGTCTTCCCCTGGCGCAGAAGCTTGACGTGCGCGGTCGCGGTGATGACGTTGCCGGAGTTGATGACGTAGCTCTCAACGATATAGGTCGGCGGCACCTGCAACGCGGCGCTCGCGACGATGGCATCGAGCTCCTTCTCGCCGACATCCTTCTTATCTGCAATCCTCTGGAATGCGTCGTAGACCTTGGCGCTGTCCTCCTCGGAAAGCTCGTAGCCGAGCCTATGCACCGCCGCGACGACCTCGGGCAGCACGGAGCCGTGCGAGAGGCGGAAGTTCTCATCCACCTTGCGCTGGGTGCTGTTGTCGTACGGGGTAGGCGCGTCGCGCTTGGCGCTGACGATCCAGCGCACCTTGCCCGCGGTTCTGGTAAGCTCTGTCATGGCGACGCCTGATTTGACGCCCAGCTCCATACCGCGCGCGCGGATGATGGCCGCAAAGTTTTCAAGCGAAAGCAGGTCTTCCCCGGCGCAGGCGGCCTTGACAA
>DATMYG010000114.1:0-2512 GCA_035561055.1 Clostridia bacterium
CCTGGCATCTTCTCCTGCGGGAACGTGCTGCACGTGCACGACCTCGTGGACTTCGTGTCCGAGGAGGCGGCGCGCGCGGGAAAAAACGCGGCGCTCTATGCCGCGGGGAAAACGAGGACGCGCGGGACAATTCCGGTCGAAGCGGGTTTCGGCGTGGGCGGCGTCGTGCCGCAGTACCTGAGCGAAAGCCCCGAAGGGGACGTGAAGCTGATGTTCCGCCCGCGCGGAGTCTATAAAAAGGCGCGTGTGGTCGTGGAGCGCGCGGGGCGCGAAATCCATTCCCGCAGGGAAATGATAATCGTGCCGGGCGAAATGGTGAGCGTGACGCTTAAGCATGACGCCCTGTACGCGGGGAGCGGACCCGTCGCGGTACGCATTGAGGTATAGCATGGAAGAAAAAGAACTCATCTGCATCAATTGCCCCATGGGCTGCCGCCTGAAAGCTCTCGTCGAGGAGGGCAAGGTCGTATCCGTCACGGGCTTCACCTGCAAACGCGGTGAAACGTACGCGCATGAGGAGCTCACGCGCCCCGTCAGGATGGTGACGGCGCTGGTCAGGATCGAAGGCAGGGAGCAGCCCCTGCCTGTTAAGACCGACCGTCCCATCGAGAAGGGGCTAATTTTCGAGGCGCTCGCGGCGCTCCGGAATGTAACCGTTTCGCCGCCGGTGAAGACGGGGGACGTCGTGCTTGCAAACGTATGCGGCACCCCCGTCAGTTTCATCGCGACGGCAAGCGTGTAAATTCGCCCAAAATCGCGATATTACATAGCAACATCCCTTGTAAGAGAAAGAATGTTATTATAGAATAGTAAGGTAATCTACGATCAACCGACGGTTACGCGGGGAGGCGGCAATGGCGAAAATCGACGGCGCCCGGCACTATGACGCGCAGGAGCTTTCCGCTTTCTGCGCCGAGCTCGCTTTGGTGCTCCGCTCCGGCATGTTTTTGCCGGACGGCGTCGCCGCCATGGCCAAGGAAAGCGGCGACCCCGTGGTGACGCGGCTCAACATCGCCGTGCAGGGCGGAAGCAAGCTCGCCCCCGCGATGAAGGAGTCAGGCGTCTTCCCGGAATATATGGTCGGCATGGTGGAACTCGGGGAGGCCGCGGGCAAGCTCGAGCAGGTCATGGATGCGCTCAGCCTCTACTACGAGCGCGAGCATGCCGTAAGAAACCAGATCAAATCCGCCGTATTCTACCCGATGGCGCTGGTGGGCATCATGATCGTCGTGATCGCGGTGCTCCTGATCAAGGTTTTGCCCGTGTTTGCGGACGTGTTCGCCGACCTCGGCGGCGCCGCGGGCGCGGTCTCGCCGGATATCGCCTCGTTCGGCACCATCGCGGGCGCGCTCGCCCTCGCGCTCGCCCTGATGATGCTCGTTTTTTGCGCGTACCTCTCGCTCAAGCTCAGGAGCGCCGCGGGCTACGCCGCGCTGATGCGCTCCCTCGCGCGGCTGGGCTTTACGAGAAAGCTCGCGGATAAAATCGCCGCGGGGCGCTTCGCGTTCGCGCTCTCCATGCTGCTCGAGAGCGGCTACGCGCTCGACGAAGCGCTCGCCAAGCTTCCCGGCATCGTGGAAAACGACAGGGCTGCCGCGCAGATTCTCTCCTGCCGCGAACGGATGGCGGACGGCGTTTCCTTCGCGAAGGCGGTCGAGGAATGCGGCCTCTTTTCCGGCATGTACGCGCACATCCTCGGCGTGGGCTTCCGCGCGGGCGCGCTCGAGAGCGTAACCGCAAAAGTCGCCGCGATTTACGAGGACGAAATCGACCGCTCCGTCGCGCGGCTCGTGGGCATAATCGAGCCCGCGCTGGTGGCTCTATTGTGCGCCATCATCGGGGCGATCCTCCTTGGCGTCATGCTGCCGCTGATGAACATCATGGCCGGCATCGGCTGATTGGAGCGGATGATGGCGAAGCGTGCGGCCAAAAGGCATACGGGGCTCCCGTGGTGGAGCGGGCTTCTCGTCACGGCGGCGGTGTTCGCCTCGTGCCTGGCGCTCATGCTCTGCGGCATCGAGAATACGCGGCGCAGCGCGACGCAGAGAGAGCTCGAAATCGTCGAAAAGGCGGTCAACCGCGCCGTCGTCGCCTGCTACGCGACCGAAGGCTTCTATCCGCCGAACATCGATTATCTGGTTGAGAACTATGGCCTCGAGATCGATCAGACCAGGTATTACATTTACCACGAGGCGTTCGCCTCGAACGTCTACCCAACCGTGTGGGTCGTGAGGAGGTGACGCGCGTGCGCGGGGATACCGGACGCGGCGTCGCCGGTACGGCGGCGCTGATCATGCTCTTCGCCGCCTTCGCGGTGCTCTCACTCATCCAAGTGCTCTACGGCGCGCGGGTATACGAGCGCGTGGTCGCACGCATGGACGATGGATACGGCCTGCGCGCCTCGCTCGCCTACGTCGCCAACAAGCTCCACGCGCATGACGGAGCGGGCCCTGTCACCATAGAGGACGCGGACGGATTGTCCGTATTGTGCCTGTGGGACGAAGCCGGAGCG
>DATMYG010000115.1:0-2502 GCA_035561055.1 Clostridia bacterium
GGGGTCTTATGCCCGGCGAACTGCCGGAAACCTGGAACCTCTCCCGCCCCGAGGAGATCGTTGCCCTGCACCGCGCATATTTCGAGTCGGGCAGCCACGCCGTATACGCCAACACCTTCGGCGCGAACGGGCTGAAGTTCGATGGGCGGGACGGCCGCCCCGGCGTGCGGGAGATTGTATCCGCCGCGGTTGCGTGCGCCCAAAAAGCGCGGGCGGAAGCCCGTGGCGGGCAGAGGGAGCGCTTCGTCGCGCTGGACATCGGCCCCCTGGGGAAACTGCTCGCGCCCTTGGGCGACATGCCCTTCGAGCGGGCTGTGGAGCTGTTTGCCGAAATCGTGCGCGCGGGCGCCGAGGCCGGCGCGGACTTCGTCGCGATCGAAACCATGGGCGACTGCTACGAAACCAAGGCCGCCGTGCTCGCGACAAAGGAAAACTGCGGCCTGCCCGTATTTGTCAGCAACGTTTACGATGAAACCGGCAGGATGATGAGCGGAACCTCCCCGGAGGCCATGGTCGCCATGCTCGAGGGCCTGGGGGCCGACGCCATAGGCATCAACTGTTCCCTCGGGCCCGCGCAGATGCTCGATCTTCTGCCCCGCTTCGCCGCGTGTGCATCCGTCCCCATACTGGTCAAGCCCAACGCCGGGCTGCCGCGCGCGGAAAACGGGAAGACCGTCTTCGACGTGGGCGGCGCGGAGTTCGCCGCCGTCATGCGGTGCGTCGCCGAGGGCGGCGCAAGGATTATCGGCGGCTGCTGCGGCACGACCCCCGCCTATATCGAAGCCCTCGTGGAGCAGACGCGCGGGGTAGCCCCCGTTCCGCTCACGGATAAGAAGCGCTCGGTGATCAGTTCCTACGCGCATGCGCTCACATTCGGCGGCTCGCCGGTGCTCATCGGCGAGCGGATCAACCCCACCGGTAAAAAGCGTTTTAAGGAAGCGCTGCGGCAAAGGGACATCGGCTACATCCTCAAAGAAGGCCTTGCCCAGCAGGAACAGGGCGCGCACGCGCTGGACGTCAACGTAGGCCTGCCCGAGATCGACGAGCCGGAGATGCTCGAAACCTGCGTGCGGGAACTGCAGGGCGTGTGCAATCTGCCGCTGCAGCTTGATACCTCCGACCCCGCCGCCATGGCGCGCGCCATGCGCATCTATAACGGCAAGCCCATGATCAACTCGGTTAACGGCAGCGAGAAAAGCATGGGCGAAATCTTCCCCCTGATGAAGAAATACGGCGGGTACGCGGTGTGCCTGACGCTCGACGAAGCGGGCATACCGGATACGGCGCAGGGCCGCCTCGCCATCGCCCAAAAGATCACCGGGCGGGCCGCGGAGTACGGTATCGGCGCGCACGACCTCATTTTCGACCCGCTCGCCATGACCGTATCCTCCGACCAGCGCGCGGCAGCGGTCACGCTCGAATCCATCCGCCTGATACGGGAGCGCCTCGGCGCGTGCTGTTCGCTGGGCGTATCTAACATCTCCTTTGGCCTCCCCAACCGGGACTTCATCAACGGCGCGTTCTTCGTCATGGCGCTTGCTGAGGGGCTCAACGCCGCCATCATGAACCCCTTCTCGCTCGAAATGCAAAAGGCGTACCGCAGCTACATGGCCATTTCCGGCCGGGATGACAACTGCCAAAGCTACATCGCCTTCGCCAAGGATATTTCCACCGAGCCCGTCGCGGCCGCAGCGGCTGCGAAGAGCCCTACCGGCGCGCCGGAGAGCCTCAGGGGCGCCATTGTGCGGGGCCTGAGCGAGGAGGCGGCGCGGCTCGCGAGGAGCGCGCTTGAAAGCATGGATCCGCTCTCCCTCATCAACGGCGAGATCGTGCCCGCGCTCGACACCGTGGGCAGGGGCTTCGAGGAGAAAACGCTGTTTTTGCCCCAGCTTCTCATGAGCGCCGAGGCCGCCAAGGCCGCGTTTGAGGAAGCGAAGCGAAAGCTGCCCTCCTCCGACGGGGTCGGGCCTTCGGTGATCCTCGCGACCGTCAAGGGGGATATCCATGACATCGGCAAGAACATCGTCAAGGCGCTCATGGAAAACTACGGCTTCCGGGTGATCGACCTCGGGCGGGACGTGGAGCCCGAGGCAGTGGCGGAGGCGGCCGCGCGCCACGATGTGAAGCTCATAGGACTTAGCGCGCTGATGACCACCACCGTTCCGGCCATGGCGCAAACCATACGCCTCATCCGCGAAACGAAGCCGGACGCGCGCGTGGTGGTGGGCGGCGCGGTACTCACGCAGCAGTACGCGGACATGATCGGCGCGGACTGCTACGCTAGATCCGCCATGGAAACCGTGCGCTACGCCGAGCGCGTGCTTAAATGAATCGCATGCATTTTCGCTGACAAAAGAAACGCATAGGCAGGAGGCCGCCCTTTCCGGCGGTCTTCTTCGTATTGTCTTTCGTACCGCGCAGGTTGGCCTTGACAAAAACATGCGGACGTCATATATTGGATTCATATTAACCACAGGTTAATTAACCACGTGTAAATACGCC
>DATMYG010000116.1:0-4940 GCA_035561055.1 Clostridia bacterium
TAATAAACCCGTCATATTGGATCCCATGTCAGGTGTCTAATAAATGTCGCACTGATTATTGTAACGAGGGGAGTGGTGCTTATGATTGTATAACTTTTCTTCGAGAATAACATGCCTTAATAGGCATTGTATTGCGGCTAAACCGACTCGTGCAGTCTGCACTTCTGAAGAAACCGGCGGGCGTTTTCTTCTTCCTTTGTCCGGTCGCAGTGTGTTCTGCCGAGCCTGTCGCATAAACCAAGCAAAGCTACCTCGTTGATATCCGTATCGCGCAGCATGCCTTTTATATTTGCGAACGGCAGGTCTTTCAGTACGAACAGGATCTGCATATGATACCGAATGAGGTTTGATACGTTCTTGATAAAACCGCTGTCGTCCATAAATACCCGCAGAAATTCCCGCGCAAGCTCCGCGCCGACTTTATCGTGATCATACGCGGTAATTTTGCCTTTTCTCATTTTTGTGGTGGCCGGCTTGCCGATGTCATGCAGAAGCGCCGCCCACATGAACACGGCTGAATCCGTGCTCTCCGACCTGACCTTTGCGGCTTCGTCAACCACAAGCAAGGTATGAACCCATACGTTCCCTTCCGGATGATGTTCAGGCGATTGCTCCGTTTCCTTCAGCCTGTAAAGCATGTGGAACGGATATTGCCGAAACAACGGAAGCGAACAAATGCCGCTTAAGTAAGCGGAAGGGCTGCCGTCCTGCAGCAGGTGGTTGTCGATATCCGAATACAGTTCGAGCGAGGTCAATGCCTGTTTTCGGCGTTAGCGTCCTCGCCAACGCCGAAAACGGCCCTGGCGCTTTCCGCTTGAGGATCATGCTTGACGTGCTTGGAGCGGAATGTTCCGTCCTCTTTCTTCTTATTTCTCGTGCTTTTCATTTCATTGCGTTTGCTCATGCAACACAACCTGCCTTATCGTTTTGTGTTCGGCCGATGGCCTTGCATATAGTATACCGCTATGCGGACCGAATATTTCACGCTGTCGCTGCCATCTCCTTGGCGTAATATAACATCAGCATTGCGGTGGATTGATTCGCGGCATACAGGCCTTCTTTTTTTCCTTATCTGCACAACAAAACCCGCCTCCTCGCGAGACGGGTTTTATCGAATCAACGGATGTTGATGATTTGGTGGGGATGGAGGGGCTCGAACCCCCGACCTCCTCGATGTGAGCGAGGCGCTCTAACCGGCTGGGCTACATCCCCGACGCAAAAAATATTCTACAACAGAACGCGCTTCAATGCAAGTCTAAATTCAACGCGCTGTATGCGCGTACATAAGACAAGCATATATGCCCTCCGTGCGCATAGAATTTCTTGACGGAGGCGGTTCTATATGGCAAAAAGCAAACGCAGGATCAAGCTGGGCAAACGCGCGGCCGAATGGCTCGATCTTCCCGAGGAAATCCTTACAGGCAGGGTCAAGGCGACGCTGTACGCGACCGACACGCTCGTTGTGGAAAACCACAAGGGCGTGTTCGAATGCGCGCCGGAACGTATCCGCCTGCGCACGGGCGAAGGGATTCTTTGCGTCGAGGGGGCGGATATGGTTCTCATGGAGCTTTCGGGCGACCGTGCGCTGGTCAGCGGGGAAATCGTGGGCGTTTCATTTGAAAAATAACGGTAAACAATGCCGCCTCAGCGCGGATTGACGAGGTTGTATGGCCGGGCGCGTATGGAATTATCTGACCGGATATGTTATGATTGAAGTCAAAGGCAGGGGGCTGGAGCGCTTCGTGAACCGCGCGGCGCAATCCGGCGTCCCGCTCTGGCGTATCCGGCGGATCGCTTCGGACACGATCGACGCGCGCACGAGCGTGGCCGGTTTCTACGGGCTGCGGCCGCTTCTTCGCGGAACGAACCTTCGCGTGCGTATCCTGGGAAAGCACGGCCTTCCCATCGCCCTTTCCCGTTTCCGGGGCAGGGAAGTTCTGCTCTTCGGATGGATGCTGGTGCTCGCGCTCATCGTCGCCGCGTCGCGCTTCATCTGGTACGTCTCGGTGGAAGGGTGCGATGTCATCAGCGAGGAGCAGATCGTGAAAACCCTCGCGGAGCTCGGCGTGGAGGCCGGTTCCCCGCGTACCGCGACCGAAACGTTTGATCTCGGCGGGCGGCTCGCGGCGAGCGATTCGCGCATCGCCTGGGCGGGCGTGAAGCTCGAAGGTGTCATTTTACGGGTTCAGATTGTCGAGGCCAACCCCTATGTTCCCGAGGATAACGGGGACGAGCCCGGCAGCCTGTTCGCTAAAAAAGACGGCGTGATTACGCGCGTGGAGGTCAGGGGCGGCAAGGCGAAGGTCATCGCGGGGGACGCCGTGCTCGCGGGGCAGGAGCTTATCACCGGGGTTATCCGCAACGACGAGCTTGGCTACATCGTCGCCCGCGCGAAGGGCACGGTCATGGCGCAGGTGGTTTACTGCGTATCGGCCAGCGCGGGGCCGCTCATGACGATTCCCGTGAGGACGGGCGCGCCGGAGAATGAGTTGCGCGTGAGCCTGCTCGGGTATTCGCTCGGCGGGGCGCGGCCCGGGCGCGAGGAGGTTCCCACCGGGAAATGGCGCCTGACGAACTGCTTTTTGCCCGTTGTTTTCGAAGCAATCCAGAGCTACGCGCTCACCGAAAAGCTCGCGCAGGCGTCCGTGCAAAAGCTTGAGGAGAAGGCGCGCGCGCTGGCGGAGGGCGCGGTTCTGGCCCAGATCCCGACGGACGCCGTGATGCTCTCGAAACAGAGCGAAACGGTCGTAAACGAGGACGGCTCGGTCACTGTGACCGTCACGGTTGTGACCGAGGAGAATATAGCGGAATTAAGAGGTCTTGATGGAAATTAAGGAAGGAAGCGCAACCCAGACCGTACGGGAAATCCCCGTTACGTCGATGGACGAACTGATTAAACTTTTCGGGGTGTTCGACGAGAATCTCAAGGTGATCGAGGCGGAGACGGGCACGCGCATGGCAGCCTCGGGCGACTGCGTGCGCATAGAGGGAAGCGAGGAGAGCGCCGAGCTCGCCGCGAGTGTGACGGACAAGCTGCTCATCAATATTCGGCGTGGCGAGACCGTCGATCGCGGCCGCATCCGCTACGCGGTGGATCTCGCGCGCGAAGGCAACGCGGACCTGATTACGGAACTGGAAAGCGACGTCGTGGCTTTCACCGCCAAGGGCAGGCGCGTCAAGTGCAAAACGCTCGGACAGAAGAAATACGTCAACGCCTTGAAGCGCAATACCGTCGTCTTCGGCGTTGGGCCCGCGGGTACGGGAAAGACGTACCTTGCGGTCGCGATGGCGGTGCTCGCCTATAAAAATAAAGAGGTCGAAAAGATCATCCTCACGCGCCCCGCGGTCGAGGCGGGCGAGAAGCTTGGGTTCCTCCCGGGCGATTTGCAGAATAAGGTCGACCCGTACCTTCGCCCGCTTTATGACGCGCTGTACGATTTCCTCGGTGTGGAAACGTTCAAGAACCTATCCGAGCGCGGCGTCATCGAGGTCGCGCCGCTCGCGTACATGCGCGGGCGCACGCTCAGCGACGCGTACATCATCCTCGACGAGGCGCAGAATTGCACCATTGAGCAGATGAAGATGTTCCTCACGCGCTTTGGGGAAGGCTCGCGCGTGGTTGTCACGGGGGATATCACGCAGATCGACCTGCCGCCCGAGCGGCGCAGCGGCCTCGTGCACGCGCTGGGGATACTGCGCGACGTGGAGGGCATCGCCGAAATCTATTTGACCTATAAGGACGTGGTGCGCCACGAGATGGTGCAAAAGATCGTCACGGCCTACGATAAGGCGCAAAAGAGGAACTGAGGGGGGCTTCATGGCCAAGAAGGAGGGACGCAAGCCGCTTTCCAGGAGGAAGGCGCGGCTGTTTGGGCTGCTGCTGCTCGCGGTGGCCTGCGCGGCGTCCTGCCTGTTCGCGCTCTGGGACCTTACGCCCACGCGCTATGACTTCAAGGCTGGCGAACCTTCCCCGGAGACGATCTATGCGCCGTATGCCATCGTCGACGAGGCGGCGACCGAGGCGCTCGTCGCGAGCGCGCGGGAGAACGCCAAGAGAGTCTACGCCATCGACGAGGCGCTCGTATCCACCTATGTTTCCGGCGGGGAAGGCTTCTTTCAGGCGCTGCTGAGCATGCGGGCGACGGCTCTCGCCGCGCTTCCCGCGGGGACGGCGGCGCCGGACGCGGAGGGCTGGAAAAACCGGCTGACCGCCCAAGATAAGGCGCAGCTTTGCGCCATGACCGCGCCCGCGCTCGACGAGGACATGCTTGCGGGCGTTTTGGCAAGCACCCCCGAGCAGATACAATCGCTGGAGGACGTCGTGCTCTCCAAGCTCTCCACCGCGCTCGAGGCGGGCCTTTCCGAGGACGGCGCGGCGAGCGTGCGGGCTTCCTGTGTGCGCGAGATCAACGCCATGACCGGCTTTTCGGGGGTCCTCAAGCAGGTGGCTTCCGTCGTGCTGGACGCATATATGAAGCCGACCCTCGCGCTCGACGAGGCGGCGACGAGGGCGGCCCAGGACGAGGCGGCCGCCGCCGTGACGCCGGTGAAAATCAAAAAAGGCGAGCTTATCGTCGAGCGCGGCAAGGCCGTAACGGACGAGGAGTACGCAATATTATGGGGCCTTGGCCTCGTCAGCACGGATGAACCCGACTTTACGCTAAATGCGGGCGCGCTGATCGCGCTGATTACTTGCTTCGCGTTGTACGCGGCGTATCTGGGCCTGTACCGAAAGGAAGTCCTCTTAGAGCTCAAGAAGATGCTTATCATCTGCGTGCTCGTGGTGTTGACCGTGGCGCTGGCGTTCCTCGCGGGCAAGGCGGACGCGCGTCTTTCGCCCGCGCTCGTCGCCATTATGCTGTGCGCGCTTCTTGCGGACGAGCGCGCCGCGCTCGCGCTCACGCCGCTCATGGCCGTAACACTGGGCATCATGGCCGCGT
>DATMYG010000117.1:0-4848 GCA_035561055.1 Clostridia bacterium
GCCGTCCCCCACGAAGGCAAGCTTACCCCGCGGCGACTTGAGCACGAGCAGTTCTTCCATCTTCTGCACCTTGTCGGCGGGAAGCAACTCGGCGTACACCTGATCGAGGCCCAGCTCGGCCGCGACCTTCTCGCCGATGGCTTTCGCGTCCCCGGTGAGCATGACGGTTTTCCTGACCCCCACGGATTTCAGCGCGGCAATCGCCTCGTGCGCGTCGTCCTTAATTTCGTCCGCGATGACGACGTATCCTTTATAGCTCCCGTCGATCGCCACATGCACGACCGTGCCGAGCGCTCCTTCATCCGAGCGGAAAGGGACGCCGAGCTTACCCATAAGCTTCGCGTTGCCCGCGGCGACGGTTTTTCCGTCGACGACGGCGACCACGCCGTGACCGGGCAGTTCCTCCACGCCCGAGATGCGCGCGCCGTCGATTTCGCCGCCGTACGCCTGCCTGAGGGAGAGGGAAATCGGATGGTTGGAGTAGCTTTCCGCGTATGCGGCAAGTTCAAGAAACTCCCGCTCCGGAATGCCCTCGGTCGCAACCCGCTGCGCCTTGAATACCCCTTTGGTCAGCGTGCCGGTTTTATCGAATACGACGATTTCCGTCCGCGAGAGCGCTTCAAGATAATTGCCGCCCTTGACGAGGATGCCGCGCCGCGACGCGCCGCCGATGCCGCCGAAGAAACTCAGCGGGATGGAAATCACGAGAGCGCACGGGCAGGACACCACGAGGAATGCGAGCGCCCTGTAGATCCATTCGCGAAACGTAGCCCCCGGGAGCGCGAGCGGGGGGACCACTGCGAGAAGCGCCGCCGCCCCGACGACCGCGGGCGTATAATAACGCGCAAACCTCGTGATAAAGTTCTCGGAGTTGGATTTTTTGCTGCCCGCGTTCTCGACAAGATCCAGTATTTTGCTGACGGTGGACTCGCCGTACTCCTTCGTGACGCGCGCCGTGATCAGACCGTTGATGTTGATGCATCCGCTCAGGAGGTTGTCGCCCGGGCCGACCTCCCTTGGCACCGATTCACCCGTGAGCGCGGACGCGTCGATGCTCGAACTGCCCTCGATGACCTCGGAATCCAGCGGGATCTTCTCCCCCGCCTTGACGAGGATGACGTCCCCGACCTTCACCTCGGCGGGATCGACCTTCTCAAGCGTTTCGCCGCGCTGCAGGTTGGCGTAATCGGGGCGGATGTCCATAAGCCCCGCGATGGACTTGCGGGATCTGTCCACCGCGTAGCTCTGGAACAGCTCCCCGACCTGATAGAAGAGCATCACAGCGACGCCTTCCTTATAATCTCCCACAGCGAACGCGCCGACGGTCGCGATGCTCATGAGGAAGTTCTCGTCGAACACCTTGCCGCGGGCGATATTCCTGACCGCTTTCCATAAAACATCGCCGCCGATGACGGCGTACGCCGCCAGATACGCGCACAGGGAAGCGATTGCGTTGTCCGTTTTATAAAGAATTCCAAAAGCATAAACCGCCGACCCTATTAGGATGCAGGCAAGCCGCTTTTGGTTGCGCGAAAGCTTCATAACAACAATCCCTTTCAATCTGTCGTGAGCGAACGGACGAGCCGACCCGGCCGTTACGCAGGCTATCCTTACGCGCTCTTCACCACCACATCCGGCTCGAACTTCTTCACGATAGCATGCGCGGCTTTCACGATATCATCAAACTTGTCGTCCTCGCCTTCTATGGTCATTTTCGCGCTCATAAAATTCACGCTCGCCGCGCTTACGCCGCTGAGCTTTCCGACGGCGTTTTCAATTTTCGCCGCGCAGTTCGCGCAATCCAGGCCCTCGAGTTTAAACGTCTTTTTCATGGTCCCTTCCTCCTGCCGCACCAAGCGCTCTTCATTTCAGTTGAACGTTTGTTCAACTGTTTATTACATTATAGTTGAGAGCTTATTCAACTGTCAATGCCTTTTTAACAATAAATGCAAAATGAGTCGATCACGCGGAAGGATCGGGCGGGACTTGTTTTAAATCAGCGGGCCTTATGTTAAAATAGAATAAAGAGCGGACGCGCCTGGGCGCGCATCGTACGAAAGGAGGGCAACTCCATGAAACTCGCCGAGATGGCATGCGACTGCGAGGTCATCCATTCCGACGTCGTATCCGCCGTAAGAATGAAAATGCCCGACGAGAACGAGCTTTACGACCTGTCCGATTTCTTCAAAATACTCGGGGACAGCACGCGAGCGAAGATCATCTGGGCGCTGGACGAGAGCGAACTGTGCGTGTGCGATCTTGGGGCGCTTCTGGGCATGACCAAATCCGCCGTGTCCCATCAGCTTAGATCGCTGCGGCTCGCCAATCTCGTGAAAAACAGGCGCGAGGGCAAGGTGGTCTATTACTCCCTGGCGGACGACCACGTCAAACAGATCTTCGAAATGGGCCTGGAGCACATTCGGGAAAAAGCCGAAGAAGACGATTGAGCGCTTACTCCCGGACCGGCGCGGCATCGGCCACGAGGTCCCGGATCGCCTCGGCGGCGAGTATGAAGCCCGCCACCGGGGGCACAAAGGACACGCTGCCCGGCACCTGACGGCGCACGGAGCATTTGCGCGTTGTTCCCGGCGGGCACACGCAGTTGTACTTGCAGCTCAGGTCGTCGTCCTCGAAGGGCTTGATGGCCTCCTCCCTGGAATACACGACCTTGAGCGCGGCGATGCCGCGCTTTTTTAGTTCCCGCCGCATCACGCGCGCGAGGGGGCATACGGAGGTTTTGTAGATATCGGCAACCTCGAGCCGCGTCGGATCGAGCTTGTTGCCCGCGCCCATACAGCTGACGACGGGCACGGCGGCCTTCACCGCGCGCTCGATCAACACCAGCTTAGAGGAAACCGTATCGATCGCGTCGAGGATGTAATCATATACGGCCAGGTCGAAACTTTCCGCGTTATCCGCGCCGTAAAAGCATTCGTTGGCCGTCACGGCGCAGCGCGGGTTGATGTCGAGTATCCTTTCCCTCATGACTTCGACCTTCTTTTTGCCGATGGTTTTATGAGTGGCAAGAAGTTGGCGGTTAATGTTGGTCAGGCAGATTCTGTCGTCGTCAAACACGTCGATCGCGCCCACTCCGGCGCGCGCGAGCGCCTCCGCCGCGTAGGAGCCGACCCCGCCTATGCCGAAAACGGCCACGCGCGAGGCCGCGAGCTTTCGCATCGCGTCCTTTCCCAAAAGAATTTCCGTTCTGGAGAACTCGTTGAGCATCGGCGGTTCCTTTCCATCCGGCACGCCATGCGGCTCTCTTTCGGCGGCCCTTATAAGCGCTGGTACTTTGGCATCATAACCCCCAGGCATGCCGTGCGTCAAGAACCGGGACGAAGCGCGGTAAAACGGCGGGCGGAGAATCTCCGCCCGCCGCATCGCTTACCACACGATCGGTTATGTCGCACCGGAAAGCACGGCGTCGAAATCGACCGCGCGCTCGTTCCTGCCCGTGGCGTAAAAATTGCAGTTGTACACGACGGACGCCCATTTCACGCTCGCGTCCGTGATGTCCGTTGGGATATTCATCCTACGCCCGAGGCAACTCACGGGCACGCAGCCGGTCTGGATGTCCTCGTGGATGTAGCGCGTGTCGATCTCCGTGGGGGCGAGCACATCCCGGTAGGCGTGGGTGTTCTGGATGCGCTCGTAGAGGTTCGCGCCCTCCGAGCCGTACCGGTCGCCCAACCATTCGTAGGCGGACGGCACCTCGATTCCGAGCGCCCCGGCGACCGCCACGCGCTCCGAATCCAGCCGCTCAAGCACCTTGGCGACAAGCGGGGAGATGCCGTCCAGATAATACCTAAACTCCTCCTTCGCCTCGATACGCGTGATGTTCATCAAGATCGGCAGCGGATGGAAGATCATGCCGATGTTCGTAAGCCCCGTTTCCAGCACGCTTCCCGCGGGCGCGACGCTCGGGAAGAGTACGGAAAGCCGCTCGACGAGGTAGGGCGTGTTTTCTTTTTTGTGCCCTGCCACCTTGATGTCGTGTTTGATTTCGAAGATGATCGGGCGGCCGACTTCCTTGCAGCGGCAGGTGAACACAAACGTGTCCGTTTCACCGAGCACGACCTCGGCGCGGCAGCCGCTTTCCCGAAGTGTTTTTTCAAAGACGTAGGTGCCGAAGGTCCTGCCAGGGTTCAGCACGATGATCTGACCGTCCGTAAGATGGGGAGCCATGGCTTTGGCCACGATGGGGTGGTACTGCGCCGGCGTCGTGACCATGACGAGTTCCGCGTCCCGCACGACCTCGTCCATGCGGCAGCTGATGAGGTCGATCTCGGCCGTGCAGTCAAAAATGCCGCCGAGCTTAAAGCGCCTCGTCGTGAACATATCGATGCGCTCCTGCTCCCTCGCGTAGAGCGCGACGGAATATCCGAGGTGCGCCAGATACGCCGCGAGGGACTGCCCGCCGTTGCCCGTGCTAATGATTGCGATTTTGTTGCGGTTCATACTTCCCCTCCCTTTCAATAAGGCCGCTCAGGCGGGCTTCCTCGGTAAGATATCGTCCGGAGGCGACATCGTAGGCAAGGCATTTGCCCTCGTATATCCTCGTGCTCAGGTTCCCCCGGAACTCCCCCTTTTTCACGATGTGCGGCGCGTCGAGTATGCCGCGGCGGATGCAGTCGGACAGCGCCGCCGCGTCGGCAAGGGGGTCTTCGCACGCGTCCTTGTACTGCGCGCAGATGAAGTCCATAAGGCCCTTCGCCTCGTCGAGAAGCTCCCGCTTTCTTCGCTGCACGGCCGGGTCCGCCGCCGCGTCCGCGTTGCCGTAGAGCGTGGAACGCACGACCCCGCGCACGATCTTGCAGCTTTCGACGATGACCTCGGGCGTCGCCGCAT
>DATMYG010000118.1:0-3712 GCA_035561055.1 Clostridia bacterium
GGGAAGGACATGCATTCCCCGGAGAAGGTCAAGGTCCGTGCGTTCGTGCGCTGCATGCGGGAGGACGGCCTTGAAACGTTCATGGGCTATCTCGAGCACGGCGCGCAACAGGGCCTCCAGTACCACCGCGGCGGCATCTTCGGGGACTACGACCTCGAAACCGAGGAGGCAGTCCTTTGCCTGCTCCGCGGGGAATGATAATTCACCCGGCATGATAACGGCTTCCGCTCTTAAAACGGAAGCCGTTCATTATTCACCTGATTGTCAATTATCCATCGTACCTGAGCGCTTCGATCGGGTGCTTCTTGGCAGCCTTGTTCGCGGGATACAGGCCGAAGATCAGCCCGATGGCGGAGGAGAAGCCCACGGCGAGGATCACCGTCGACAGCGACATCGTAAAGGAAATTTCCCCGGCAATGACGGTGACGACCTCGAGGATCAGCCAGGAGAACATCAGCCCGAAAATGCAGCCAAAGAGGCTTAACAACAGCGCCTCGATGAGGAACTGCGTCATGATACTGCCGCGGTTCGCGCCGATGGCTTTGCGTATGCCGATTTCCTTGGTGCGCTCCGTGACCGACACGAGCATGATGTTCATGATGCCAACGCCGCCCACCAGGAGAGATATCGCGGCGATACCACCCAAGAGAAGCTTGAGCGTGCCGGAAACGGAATCGAGCGCGTCCGTGATGGAGGACATGTTGATGAGCTGAAACGCTTCCGCATCCTGGCCGAAGCGCTTGAGCATAAATTGGTTCATGGCCGTTTCCGCTGCGTCTGTGCCGTCGGAGTCCGCGGAGGAGGCGTATACCGTCGTCACATAGGGCTGGCCCGCCATGCTCGCCTCCACCGTGAAGGGTACGTAGACCGCCAGGCCGCTCATCGCGCTGGCCATCATGGAGTTTTCCTCTTCGAGCACGCCCACCACAAGGAAGGAACGCCCACCAATGGTGAGTCTCTCGCCGAGAACGTCGACCCTGCCGAAAAGTTCCTCGGCCGTGTCGTAGGAAAGCACCGTCACATATGCGCTGTTGTCGACATCCGTCGTGCGGATGAAGCGGCCGGAAGCGAGCGTAAGCCCGCGTATGGCGTAGTAGGAGGCGGTCGTGCCGGTGACAGAAACGATTTCCTCGTTGTAGGAGTACTTCGCGCTTGCGCTGAAGCTGCCCGCGGGCGCGGCCTGGTCGATCTCCTCAAGCGCCTCGATTTCCTTGAGGTCGTTGAGGCGCATCGGGTTGCCCTTGTCGTCCCGCACGGAAACGATGATCATGTCGTTGCCAAGGGAGGTAATCTCGCTCGTCACCGCACCGGACGCGCCGTTGACGAGGGAAACCATCACCACGAGCGCCGTCACGCCGATGATGATGCCCAGCATCGTCAGGAATGAGCGCATCTTGCTCGCGGCGATCGCGCCGAGCGCCATTTTCAAGCTTTGCAGAAACATGATTTTGCCTCCTCGACGCGGCCGTCCATGATGCGCACGCTGCGCTGCGTGAGTTCCGCGATGCGCTCGTCGTGCGTGATGAGCACGATCGTGTTGCCGCCGTCGTGCAGCTCGCGAAAGAGCGCCATAATGTCCGCGCCCGTTTTCGAGTCGAGGTTGCCCGTGGGCTCGTCCGCCAATAGGATTGCCGGGTTTGTCGCGAGCGCGCGGGCGATGGCCACGCGCTGCTGCTGCCCGCCGGAAAGCTCTGCGGGCCTGTGCTTGCTTCGATCCGTAAGACCCACGCGCGCGAGCGCGTGCTTCGCGCGCTCCTTGCGCTCGCTAAGGTGCAGTCCCTGGTAGATGAGCGGCAGCTCCACGTTCTCCTCCGCCGTCATCTTGGAGAGCAGGTTGAAATTCTGGAATACGAACCCGATCTTCCTGTTGCGGATGCGCGCGAGCTGGCGGTCCGAATACTGCAGAATATCCTGCCCGTCGAGCACGTAGATGCCGCTGTCGGCCACGTCCAAACAGCCGATGATGTTCATCAGCGTGGACTTGCCGCTGCCCGAGGGGCCGACGACGCTCACGAACTCGCCCTCCCCCACGTGCATCGTGGCGTGATCGAGCGCGCGCACCTCTTCGCCGCCGACATGGTAAATCTTTGTGATGTCCCGCATCGAAATTACGGGGGACGCGCCGTTTTCCATATCCTTTAACCCCTGTTCGACGTGCCGCCGCGCATCTGGTTGCGGAAGTTCAAAAGCGCTTGATACATGGTTTCGCCGTCCGCGTACTTGACGACGTCCCCTTCGGAAAGCCCGCTTGTGATCTGGGCGTTCTCGCCGTCCGAAAGGCCGGTCGTGATGTAGGTCTTGGCAAGCTCGTCCCCGACATAGACGAACATGCCCGAGGCGTCCTCGTTGATTGCCGCTACGGGGATGAGCAGCACGTCGTTCAGCTGTTCGACGAGTATAGTCGCGCTGCCGTTCATGCCCTGCATGAGGCGTTCGTCCGGCTCAAGGGTTAATTCTACCGCGAAGGAGGCGACGCTCTTGGCCGTTTCGCCGAGGTTCGAGATGTGCGTGACCGTGCCCGGGAACTTCTCCGCCGGGAACGCGTCGAGCGCGACCGTGGCGCTCTGCCCAAGCACGATGGAATGGATGTCCAACTCGTCCACGGAGACCGTCATCCTGACCGCTCCGCCCGTGAGCAACACGAACGCGGCGCTGTCCCCTCCGGAGGAGGTGGAGCCGCCCGCCATGGCGGAGGAGGCGCCCGTCTTGGCGCCTTCCGTCACGTTGACCGCGCCGACGATGCCGTCCTCGGGCGCGAGCACGCGCGGGTCGGCGATGTAGAGGAGCACCTTTTCAAGCTGCTTTGCCGCGTCCTCCCGCTGAGCGTATTTGAGCTGGTACGCGCTCGTGAAGGGACCGTTTTCCACGGTGAACAGCTTGCTTGTTACGCTGAGTTTGTCGTCGATTTCATAGTTGATTTCTCCGATCGTGCCGCCGGTCGCGAGCACGGAGGCGGGCGCGTGGATGCCGAGAGTGCCCGAACCTACGAGGGTCTCTCCGTCGTATACCTCCGCGGTTTCGCCGTAGGGCGCTTTCGCGTCGTCCAGCGTGACGAGGCAGCCGTTTGCCGTCCTCGCCGCGACCGTGCCGGTTTCGGAGCCGCCTTCCCAACGCACGCTTACCTCGTCGCCCGGCGCGAGGGCTTCGGAGGCGATTTCAAGCTGCATCAGCCCGTCCGTCGAAATGAGGGCGAGCGCGCCTTTTTCTGCTATGGCCGTCAATATGTCGTCGCCCTCCGCGACGGCCAGGTATTTCAGCCGCCCCGCGAGAGGCGCGTAGACGGCTTCCACGGTTTTCGAATTACCCATGCGCGCAAGCTCCGCGTCGAGGGCGGAAAGCTGCGAGAGGAGCGTCGCCGCGCGTTCGTCGAGCGAGTCGACGTCGAATACGGCGAGCACGTCGCCCGCCTTCACGCCGTCGCCCGCGGCGACGGGCACCTCGGTGACCTCGATGCCATCGGGAACGGTGACGTTCAATGTATCGGCGGATTGGAGCCTGCCGCTGCCCGTGATGGTGGAGGTGATGCTTCCCTTAACCACGGTGTACGATTCGTAGGTGATCGCCTCGGCCGCGAGGCGCGCGCGCCGTACGAGCCAGGTCCCTGCCAGCAGCAACACGAGCACAACCGCGAGCAGGACCCACGGCCACTTTCTCTTTTTCTTTTGCATATCCGTTCTCCGTCCTTCCATCGACGCTCGCATGGGATAAAGGG
>DATMYG010000119.1:0-4559 GCA_035561055.1 Clostridia bacterium
TGGGCATACCGCAACAAAGGCGCGAAGCTGCGCGCTTTGTGCAACGGAAAAGACATTGTCGGCCTCGCGCTCACCTACGAGGAGGACGAGGAGCCGGCTTGCTATTATCTCATGGGGTTGATGGTCGACCGCCGCTTTCAGGGAAGGGGCTACGGCCCCGAGGCCGTGCGCCTGATCGTGGGGGAGTTCTTGCAGAACCCCCGCTATCCCATGATCGAGGTCAGCGTGGACCGGACGAACGGGCGCGCGCTTCGCCTGTTTGAAAAAGCCGGTTTCACCGATTCCGGCTATACGGACCCGGCGCTACCGCAGTACGTCAATCTCGTGATGCTGCTGCGCTGAGCGGAAATAGCCATTCAGGCGCGCACGTATTGCTTTATAATTTCGTCCGGCAGGGGGATCGAGAAGCGGCAGAGCAGATCGCCATTCAATACGGAGCTTTCGACCTCGCCGGGGAGCTCCACATCGAGGGCCGCCTCCCAAAATACCTTCGTGTGGCCGAGGCTGCAATGGCACAGCGTGGAGGATACCGAGCCATCGTCTTGGAGGATGGAATGTCTGGCTAACTGGCAATGGCAGGCGTAGTAGCGCTTTTTGGTTAAATCGGTTTCCGCCAGATACGCCTGCGTTTGACAGGGAATCGCCACTGCGACGATCCGCTTCCCTTCCCGCGCGCCGTAGAGAAGATACGGCTGCTCCATGACGAAGCGCAGGACGCCGTCGTCCACCGGCTGCCCGTGGAACTGGCTCCCTTCGCGCGCGCTCTTAGCGAACCCCTCGAGGGTTTCGCGCCGCATGGCGGCGCAGAAGGCGTCGATATCGCGGTACTGCAGGAATTTTTCCCGCGCCCACGCGAAGTCGCCGTGTTTGAGTCCGTGTTTGACGCGGCAGAAAATCGCCTGGGCAACCGGCCCGGGCACCTTTTCGTCGTAGCGCTTCATGAACGTGCGCATCAGGCGGCTCAGATGCTCCTCCCGCATGCTGTCGGCGGGAACCTCGATGCCGGAAACGATCTCGCGCCATTTTTCTATGCCGAGCGCCCGTATGGACTCCTCCTCCAGGGTTTTCATCACGTTGACCCGATCGTACGGAATCAGGCTGATGCAGGACATGATATCCGATCCGTTCAAGTCGGCGGTACTGAAATACGCCTGGAAGCCGAGGGACGTATACAGCGACACGCCCATTTCCCGCGCCCGCAGCGTAATGATGGAAACGCCCTCCCCGATCAACTGTTCGATGGCGGCGCGGCACACGGCCGCGCCGAGCCCTCTTTTGCGGTAGTCCGGCAGTGTCGCGATAAACTCCAGCGTGCCGCCGCCATCCCGGCGCATGGTTGCCGAGGCCGCTGCGGGAACATCCCCCCAAAAGCCGAGGAAAGCGGCCATTTTGCCGGATTCGCACAGCGGGTAATACAGTTCCGGATCAAGGAGCTCGCATTCGTGAAGCACCGGGTTCACGATGCCCGTCCACAACCGGAAGTCCTCCGGGCTCGTCACGCGGCGGACGTGGACGGCGGACGAGCCGGTTGTATCCTTTCGAGCCGGCTCGTATTCCTCCGGACAAAGCGCCATACCGAGGGATACTCCCGCATCCGGCTCCGCCAGGCCGCACGAAACGAGCATGCCGCGCAGGTTTTTTACTGGGGAAAGGGGCATCGGGCACCAGTATTTGGGGATTGCGCTGTTCAGGTACGCCTGAAGGATACCTTTCACCCTTTCCTCCGTTCTGCCGCCGAAATCGGCGCGGTACACTGCGGCGGGGCCTTCCATGCCTCCCTTCGGCTGGATCCAGGAGCATATGCCGTCGCTGTGCTTTTCCATATGCGGGGCATCCGCCAGCGTTTCCATATAATGCTCCATGCCGCGCACGATGTGTTCGATGATTTCGCGGTGCTCCATAGGGCCGCTCCTTTCGCCGTACCATTGATGTTGTCTGTTTAAGTGAATCGTTTGATAAGTACAATAATACTATATCAGACCGTTCGTCGCCGCGCCACACAAAAACGGGCCCCCGCTTATGTGCGAAAGCCCGCTTACCGTCATCCGGCTGCCGGTTATTCCGTCTTTCCGGCCTTGCCGACCATCGCGCCCAGGAGCAGCGACTGCAGGTCGATGCCTGTTGATTCCTTCATGCCCTCCATGATCTGGGAGGTGCTTTCCATCACGTCGCGCACGACCTTGGTGGAGTTGCCCTCGCCATACATGACGATCTTCTCGGTCTGCGCAAGCGGAGCCGCCGCGTTTTTGACGACTTCGGGCAGCGCGTTGAGGTACATTTCCAAAACCGAAGCCTCGCCCATCTTCTTCTGCGCCTCGGCCTTCTTCTCGATGGCCTCCGCCTCCGCAAGGCCCTTGGCGCGTATGCCCGTGGCCTCCTGCTCCATCGCGTAGCGCGTGGCCTCGGCCTCGGCCTTTTTCGCCTCCGCTGCTTTGACGGCCTCGAACATCTTCGCCTCGGCGTCCTTCTGGCGGCGGATCAGGGCGGCTTCGGCCTCTTTTTCGGTCTTATATTTCATGGCGTCGGCCTGCTTTCTTACCTCCGCGTCAAGCTGGCGCTCCTTGAGGGCGATCTCCTTTTCGGCCAGCTCGGCCTCCTTCTCCTTGCGCGCGATGTCCGCGTTGGTGCGCGCGACCTCTATGGTCTTCCTCTGCGCCTCCTGCTGGATCGAGTAGGCGGCGTCGGCCTCGGCCTTCTTGGTATCGGCCTTGACCTGCATTTCCGCCTGCTGCACGGCGAGCGCCGCATTCTGCTCGGCCATCATCTTCTCGGCGTTGACCTTCACGGCGTTGGCCTCCTGCTGCGCGTTGGCGGAGGCGATGGCGATGTCCCTTTGCGCATTGGCCTTGGCGATGGCCGCGTTTTTCCTGATCTGCTCGACGTTATCGATACCCATGTTCTCGATGGTGCCAGCGTTATCCTTGAAGTTCTGGATGTTGAAGTTGACGACCTCAATGCCGAGCTTATCCATATCCGGCACGACGTTCTCGGTGATCTTCTTCGCTACGCCCTGACGGTCCTGCACCATTTCCTTGAGGCCGACGGAACCGACGATCTCGCGCATGTTGCCCTCGAGCACCTGCGTGATGAGGCCGATCATTTCGGGCTGCCGCATCCCCAAGAGGGATTCCGCGGCACGCTTTAACAATTCCGGGTCGGAGGAAATCTTTACGTTGGCCACGCCGTCCACCATGACGTTGATGAACTCGTTGGTCGGCACGGCCTCGCTGGTCTTGACGTCCACCTGCATCACGCGAAGCGAGAGCTTGTCGACCCGCTCAAAGAACGGCACGCGCCAGCCCGCCTTGCCGATGAGGATGCGCTTTTTTCCAAGGCCCGAGATGATGTACGCCGTGTCCGGCGGCGCCTTGAGGTAACCGATGATGAACAGCAGCACGACGGCGACCGCGCCCAGCCCGATGTAAATGAAATCTTCCACTTCAATTCCTCCTTGCATGGTTCTCATTTCATTTTATAACAATTTGTGACCGTCCTCAACAAAAACCGGCGCCGGGTACGCAAGGTTCATACCGCGTTTACAAACGGGGGGCGCTGTGGTATTTTAATACCAGTATGAACGAGAGGTGATCGGCATGACGATGCGTTCCGCCGAGGACTGGGCGCACGCCGTCGCAAAGGGAGAATGGGACGCGCGGCTCGCGCCGCTTTATCCGGGCGAGGAGGGCTGGCGGAGTCGGTATCTGGAGGCGCTCGGCGCGTTTTCGCGCCATTTCGGCGAGGGCCGCCCCGCGCTGCTCGCCAGCGCGCCGGGCAGGACGGAGCTCGGCGGCAACCATACGGATCACCAGCGCGGGCGCGTGCTCGCCGCGGCGGTCAGCCTCGACATGGTCGCGGCGGTGTCGCCCAACGGGGACCTTCGCGTGCGCGTGCGCTCGAAGGGGATGCCCGATGTGGACGTCGATCTTTCCAGCCTTGCCCGCGTCAAAGAAGAGGAGGGCACGTCGGCGGCGCTCGTGCGCGGCGTAATGGCGGGCATCGCGGCGCTGGGCGGTAACATCGGCGGGTTTGACGCGGCGCTGGTCTCCGCCATACCCGTGGGCGCGGGGCTATCCTCCTCGGCCGCGTATGAAATCCTCATGGGCACCATCCTCAACGCGCTCTATAACTGCAACACGCTTACACCCGCCCAGCTTGCGTGCGTCGGACATATGGCGGAGAACGTCTATTTCAACAAGCCCTGCGGCATGATGGACCAGACCGCCTGCGCCGAGGGCGGCGTCGTGAGCATCGACTTTCGCGACCCGCAACGGCCCCTCATCGAAAAGATCGCGCGCGACTTCGGCGCGCACGGCTACCGGCTCTTCATCACGAACGCGGGCGGCAGCCACGCGGGCCTCACTGAAGAATACGCGGCCATCCCGCGCGAGATGCAGGCGGTGGCAAAGGCACTCGGCGCAAAGCATCTGCGCTTTGCGGACGAGAGGGCGTTTTACGGCCGGCTCCCGGAGCTTCGCCGCGCCCTCGGGGACCGGCCTGTGCTGCGCGCGATGCATTTTTTCGACGAAAACAGGCGCGCCCAGCTCGAGGCGGAAGCGCTC
>DATMYG010000120.1:0-2287 GCA_035561055.1 Clostridia bacterium
GCTCGTCAAAACCCAGCAGGCCAAAGCGAAGATACGCCAGTGGTTCAAGAAGGCCAACCGCGAGGAGAACGTCGCCCGCGGCAAGGAAATGCTCTCGGACGCGGCCAAGCGCCAGGGCAGGCAGTTGAGCGAGCTGACCAAAAAGGAATACCTCGACGATCTGCTCAAGCGCTTCAACATGAGCGACCTAGACGACGTATACGCCGCCATAGGTTACGGCGGCATCACGACGGGGCAAGTGCTCCATAAGCTCATGGAACAGCTCAGGCGGGAGGAGCGCGCGGCGCAACTGGCCGCCAAGGTCGAGCAGAAGGAGGAGCAGCGCGTCGCCGAGGCCGCGCGCAACCACGGCATCATCGTCAGGGGCGACCCGAACATGAGCGTGCGTTTCGCGCACTGCTGCAGCCCGCTGCCGGGGGACCCCATCGTCGGCTACATCACGCGCGGGCGCGGCGTATCCGTACACAGGAGGGACTGCACCAACGTCGCCGACCTCATGCAATCGCGCGAGCGCATGATCGAGGTCGAGTGGGCCAGCACCGAGAAGGCGACCTTCCCCGTGAGCATCCAGATCACATCGGACGAGCGCGCGGGGCTTTTGATGGACATTTCCCAGCTCCTCTCCAACCTGAACATCAGCATTCTCTCGATGAACGCCAAGACCACGGACGACACCGTGAGCGTCCAGATGAGCTTCAGGGTGACGGGCGCGGACCAGCTCAACAACATCATGAAAGGCATGAGGAAGGTGCGCGGCGTGCGCGAAGCGTACCGGCTCAACGTATAATACGGAGGATATCGGATAGAATGAGGGCGGTCGTCCAGCGCGTAAGCCGCGCGAAGGTTGCGATTGAGGGAACCGTCCGCGGCGAAATCGGCCGCGGGTACATGGTGCTCCTTGGCATCGAGGAGAACGACGGGCAGGCGGATCTTGAATACATCTGCGACAAGCTCGTGGGCCTTCGCGTCTTCGAGGACGCCGAGGGCAAAATGAACCTCGCCGTCACGGACGTGGGGGGGAGCATCCTGCTCATTTCCCAGTTCACGCTCTATGGGGACGCGAGGAAAGGCAGGCGGCCCGGCTTCATCCGTGCCGCGCGGCCGGAAAAGGCGATCCCCCTGTACGAGCAGGCGATCGCGAGGCTGCGCCAGAGCGTGCCGGTCGAGACGGGCGAGTTCGGGGCGGACATGCAGGTGGAGCTCGTCAACGACGGCCCCGTGACCATATTATTGGACAGCGAAAGGAATTTCTGAATGGAGCTCGTCACGCTGATCACGGGACCCATCGAGGTCAACACCTATATTCTCTACGGCAAGAACGCGGGCGAATGCCTGATCGTCGACCCGTCCGACACGGCGATGGTCGAGGCGGAGTGCCGGAAGCTCGCCGTTAGACCCACGCACATCCTTTTAACGCACGGCCATTTCGACCACATCCTCTCGGTCGCCGATCTGCAGAAAACGTACGGCGCGAAGGTCTGCATCCACGAGGCGGATTCCGCCGCGCTCACGGGCGGCCGCATGAGCCTCAGCGCGATGATGGGCATGGGCGTGAAGCGCTGCGCGCCCGATATCCTCCTCAAGGGTGGAGAAACCCTTTCCTGCGCGGGTTTTTCCGTTAAGGTGCTGCATACGCCCGGCCACTCGAAGGGTTCGGTCTGCTACGCAATCGAAGAGGAAAAGCTCGTCTTCTCCGGCGACACGCTCTTCCGCCTGAGCGTGGGCCGCACCGATCTTCCCGGCGGGGACGCGAACGAGCTGTATTCCTCCATCGCCTACTGCCTGTTCCGCCTTGAGGGCGAGTACGACGTATATCCGGGCCATATGGAAAAGACCTCGCTCGAATACGAGCGGCAGCGCAACCCCTTCGTCAACCGCTGGAGCCCCGATACATGGTAAAGCTTTTTACCTCCCACCCGCAGTACGGCAACGACCTCGCCGACGAGGTGCGCCTGTTTGCCGGACGGGAGGAGATCACCGCCGCTGGCGCGGACGAATGCGATATTTCCATCACGCTGACGGAGCAGAACGGCATCTGGATCGCACGGGCAAAGGCAAACCTCAACGGGAAAGCAACGGAATACGCGCTCGAACGCCCCTCTTACGCGGGCGGAACGCTGGAGAGGAAGCGCCGGGAGAAGCGCGCGATGAAGATCGCCGTTTTCCGGGCGTTGCGTACGCTTTACGGCTTTACGCCGCCGTGGGGGTCTTTGACGGGCATCCGCCCGACGAGGCTGCTGCGCGAGCTGATCGAGCGGGAGGGCGAAAAAGAAGCCCTCCGCATGAT
>DATMYG010000121.1:0-3024 GCA_035561055.1 Clostridia bacterium
AATACCTTTTTCGCCTTGCCCTCATAGATCTGCTCCAGCTTGTTCATATGATTCAAACTCCTTATGCATCGCCGAGTCCGCCTCGGCGGCTTTTTCCCTCATACTTTGCGCATGGCGTGCGAGCTTGTCCGCAAGCTCCCCTTCCCCGAGGGCGAGCATACGCACGGCGAGCAGCGCCGCGTTGCCGCCGCCGTCGATGGCAACTGCCGCGACGGGAACGCCCTTTGGCATCTGCGCGGTGGAAAGCAGCGCGTCCAGCCCGCCGAGGTCTTTGCCGCTTACCGGCACGCCGATGACAGGCAGCGCCGTGTACGCGGCAAGGAAGCCCGCCAGGTGCGCGGCCTTGCCCGCGATGGCGATGAGCGCGCCGTACCCCGCGGCGGCGGCTTCGCGCGCGAAGGCAGCGGCCTCATCGGGGGTCCTGTGCGCGGAGAGGACGCGCGCCGCGGCGGGCACGCCGAATTCCCGCAGCGTATCGAGCGCTTCGCGGGCCACGGGCAGATCGGATGCGCTGCCCATCACGACGGCGACCTTTTTCATCAAACACCTCTCAAACAAACAGGTTTGGGCATAGCCCACCCCAGATTAGAATTTCTTGCGAAGGAGCGTGTGTTTTATCAGCCCCCCGACGTAGTGCTGGGGGGAATAGAGCATCGGCACGCCCTCGATGTCGTAGTTGAGCTCGTCCATGAAAAGGAGCGGCGTATCCTCGGTCACGCCGAACAGGGCGGCGAGGGCGGCGTCCGCGCTCACTGGGCTGATTTCTGTGATATCCATATACGGCTCCATTTCGCAGAAGCGCTTGAGGAACCAGAAGATGGGCTCGCGGAAGTCCTCCCCGGTAAACGATTCGTCCCTGACGAAGGCGAGCGGTATGAAGTCCTCGCAGTAGATCGCGGGTTTGTCGTCCGCGCCTATGAGCCGGGCGACGCGCAGCACCTGCGCCCCTTCCGGCACGGCGAGGCGCGCGGCGACGGTCCCGTCGGCGGGAACCGTTTCGTATTCGAGGAACAGCAGGCGCGGCGTATAGCCGGACTGGGCGATCATCTGCGCAAACTCGATCTCCATATCCATGCGCACGCGGATGTCCAGCACGTGCCGGTTGATGACGGTACCCACGCCGTGGCGGCGGCTGATGAAGCCTTCCCGCTCGAGCTGGGCGAGGCTGTCCCTGAGCTGCGTGCGGCTGATGTTGAGCCGCGCGGCCAAAGCCTCCTCGCGTGGCAGACGTTCGGAATGGCGGTAGGCGCCCTCCTTCATTTCCCTGAGAAGCCGCATGCGTACGGATTGCATCCCGGCTCGCTCGCTCGCGTCCATTCCGGCCCCTCCCATGCTTCGTAAAATAGGTATTACCTTAAAGGTATTACCTTTGTGGCTCAACTGTACCATGTTCCGCGGCGTTTGTAAAGGGAGGTGATACGATATATCTTCCTTCATACCGGGGGGGGCCCATCTTTCCTAATCCCGGAGAAGAGGCTAATTCATATTCAGGGAGGTCGGCATCCGGGAATTAAAACAGTATTTACGAAATGAAGGCATGGAGGTAAGATTATGACGGCAGCGGTGCTCGTCGTGGACCGCAAAATCAAGCAGGAAACGCTACGCTAGGAGGAATATGGGCATACGCGCGAATCTGCATACGCACACGACCTACTGCGATGGGAAGAATACGCCCCTTGAAATGGTTGAGGCCGCCGTCGAAAAAGGGTTCCATACGCTGGGCTTCTCCGGCCACGCGTACACGCCCTTCGACCTCTCCTGCTGCATGTCCGAAGAGGGAACCATCGCGTACCGCGCCGAGATCGCGCGCCTGCGGGAGCGCTACGTCGGGCGGATCGAGATTTTTCTTGGAATTGAAAATGAAGGCGCGCTGCCGCAGCCCGTCGATGGGTACGAGTTCGTCATCGGCTCGCTGCACTGCCTCTTTTGCGACGGCCGCTATTGGACGCTGGACGACACCCCGCAAAAGCTGCGCCGCTGCTTGGACGAATGCTTCGGCGGCGACTTCCTCGCCCTCGCGAAGGCGTATTACGGCGCGCTGAGCGCGTACGCGCTGCGGGAAAAACCGGATATCGTGGGGCATTTCGACCTCGTCGCCAAGTTTAATGAAAGCGGCGCGTTTTTCAATCCCGACGATCCCGCCTACCGGGTCGCCGCGCTCGAGGCCGTCGAGGCCATCGCCGAAGCGGGCTGCATCGTCGAGATCAATACGGGCGCGATGGCGCGCGGCCATACGGCGCAGCCCTATCCCGCGCCGTTCCTGATCGGGCGATTGATCGAGATGCGCGCGCCGCTGATCGTTTCCTCCGATGCGCACGACGCAAAGTCTGTAGACGCCTTCTTCCCTGAGGCGGAGGCGCTTCTTTCCTCCCTCGGCTGCCGCGAGGTCATGGAGCTCCGCCGGAACGAGGGTTTCGTGCCCGTTTCGCTGGAGGGCTCGTAAGCGAAAGGCCGCCTTCAATTTTCCCAATAAAAACGCAGCGCGGGCGCATGAATTCATAAGCGCCCGCGCCGTATTTTTCGCCCGCGTTTTCAAGAGTGGATTTATTCCCGCAAAGAGAAAGGGGGAGCCGCCGTTTCCGGCTCCCGCGTTCCTATCTCTGCACGCGGCCGCTGCCGTCCCCGCCCGCGAGCCGCTCGACCTCGGCCGCGCCGACGAGGTTGTAATCCCCCTCGACGCTGTGCTTGAGGGCGCTCGCGGCAACCGCGAATTCCAGCGCCTTCCCATGTGTTTCGCCTCTAAGCAGCGCGTGGATCAGGCCCGCGGCGAAGCTGTCCCCTCCACCCACGCGGTCCACGATGTGGACGTTGTAGGTGCGCGAGTAGAATGGTGTGCCGTTCGCGTACAGCATCGCGCCCCAGTCGTTGTCGCTTGCGCTGACGGAGCGGCGCAGCGTGATGGCCGTCATCGCGAAGCCGAAGCGTTCCATAAGCCTGCGCGCGACTTCGGCGTACCCGTCCCTGTCGAGCACGCCGCCCGTCACGCTGCTGCCGGGGGCGCGGATCCCGAACACGTCCGCTGCG
>DATMYG010000122.1:0-2961 GCA_035561055.1 Clostridia bacterium
CTATGCTAAAGAATTAACGAGAAAAATTGGAGCGCGAACGCTTGCGCTGTCACACATCGCCGCGCGTACGATTAAGAGAAGGCGGATTCGCCCGCGCTCCCGCTCCTGGCGCCGCCCGGATCACGCGCCGTTGTATGCAAAAAATATGCAGGCACATTACGCCGCGCCTTCGGACAGATAGGTTGAATAAAATCGCTCGAGCGTAATGCCCGTACGGTACAGATAGGCGGCGAGCGGTTTGCCGACGTAGCGGAAATGCCACGGCTCGAAGACGATGCCCGTCTCCGCCTGCGCCTGAACGTCCCCCGGATAGCGCAGGATGAAGCCGAAGCGCCACGCGTTATGGTAGAGCCACTCTCCCTGCGGCGTATCCGCGAAGCGCGCGGAGAGCGCCTTGGCGTTTACAGCGCTGATGTCGAAGGCAAGCCCCGTCTGGTGCTCGCTCGCGCCGGGGTACGCCGTGACGACGGGGATGGACGGGTCCGCCCCGTAGGCTGGGTCGTCTGCTACCTTTTCGTCCCACAGCGCCCGCTGCTCTGCGTAGGTGCGGTACGCGCTCACGAGGTAGAAACCCGAGATGCCCGCGTCCTTCGCGGCCCCCATCATATCCCCGAGCGCGGCGACGGCCTCGCCGTATCCCATGAGCCCGTCGCTCTTGAGCGTCAGCGCGGGAATATCATAGGAGGCGATGTCCACGAGCCCTTCGGGCGTATAGTCCGCCCCGAGCGTGTTCTCACGGTTGACGAGCATGCCCGGAATGCCCGCGCGAAGCGCCGCAGCCTGGGAAGCGGGGTCGAACCCCGGGTCGCTCACGGCGATCTCGCCGCCGGAGAGGTCGACCATCACGCCCACGGCGAAATGCTCGGTCACATAGATGTCCGCGCCGGAGAGCGCACCCCTTACGCGCGCGTTGGCGGAATCCGTATCCTCGAGCGTATCCGTGCTGATGACCGCAACGCGCGGGGCAGCCGCCGCGGCGAACGCTTCCCCGGTTGCGTCCGGGTTGCCGTGGTTGGCGACCTTGAGCACCTCGCAGGATACGTCCCGATCCACAAGCGTTTCCTCCTCGGCAAACTGCATGTCCCCCGTGAAGAGCACGGTATGCCCGTTCGCCGTGAGCTTAAATACCAGCGAATTGTCGTTGTCGTCATCCGCGTTGGTAACAACGGGGCCGAGCACTTCGAGCGCCGCGCCGTTGAGCTCGAGGGCGTCGCCCGCGGCAAGCTTCGTTTCCGGCACGCCCGCGTCCTCGGCGATGCCCGAAAGCTTGTCCTTGCCCTTGTCGGTCAGGGTCGTGATCGCGGCGCGGTAGAACATCGCGACCGGTATGACCCCGGCGAGCCGCTTCGCGCCGCCCGCGTGATCCCCGTGCGTATGCGTGAGAAAGACGCCCTCGAGCCGCGTCACGCCGAGGTTGCCAAGCGTTGCGACGAGCGCGTCCGCGCCGTCCTTGGTGCCGGTATCGACAAGCCAGTATTGCCCGTTGGCACAGATGAGCGCCGCGTCCGCCCTGCCCACGTTGAGGAAAAGCACCCAATATTCCTCCTCGCCCCATGTCGGGCTCGCCTCGGGCAAGGCCGTGGGCAAAACCGCGGCCGTTTGCGGCGGCGTCGGCGAAACGTCGACGAAAGTGCCCTCCGGCCCGCCGTCGGCGCAGCCCGCGAGAAGCAGGACAACGAGCGTCAGGGCCGTTAAAAAAACGCGTTTTTTCATGGCATTCATTATACCACAACGCGCAGACGCACAAAACGCGGCCGGGCGGCAGAGTATTTCCAAATTTTGACAAATTTACGTCGTCCCCGCATGGAAATACGTTCATAGAAGGAAACATTCCCGTGAATAATAGCGCGCGGAGGCTTGCTTTTGTGGGCGGGATCGATTATCATTGTTACATAATGACGATGCAACCTCATGCAAAACATAACTTCGCGTCGGGGGCGCGACGGAGGATAGAATGAAAGCGATCAGGGTATTCATGCTCGGCAGGTTCGAGATCATCGCCGACGGCAACGAGGTCATCAAGAACCTCGGCAGCTCGAAGAAGCGCATTATGCTGCTTCAGTACCTTCTGCTGAACCGGGATAAAACCATACTTATGAGGGACCTCTTCGAAGTGCTCTGGCCGGGCGAGAACAGCGCGAACCCCGAGAGCGCGCTCAAGACCCTCATCAGCCGGTTGCGCTCCACGCTCGCCGGTTACACGCCGCTGCTTGCGGAGTGCATCGTGACGGACCGCGGCGGGTATCGCTGGAACCCCGCGCTCGAATGCGAAATCGATATGTACGCCTTCGAGGATTTGTGCGACGAAATCCTGGAGACGGGAAAGTTCGCCTCCGGCCTGCGGGATAAGATGGGCAGCATCATGGAACTGTACGCGGGGGAGCTTCTGCCCGGCGCGGAAACGGAATCCTGGGTCGCCGCGCGCAGCGTAACCCTGCACAACCTGTACCTCAAGACCGTGCAGCATTATGTGGAGCTGCTCAAGCCCCTGGAGCTATACGACGAAATCGCCCAGATGTGCCGCATGGCGCTCGACGTGGACGCGTTCGACTCCGCGCTCAACCTCGAGCTGATGACGGCGCTTTTGAAGATCGGCCACAACAACGAGGCGCTTGCCCAATATAACCATGCGACGGAGCTTCAGCTTGGCCAGCCCAGTACCAAGCCCTCCGACGGGATGCTCGATTTCTACAAAAAGCTTATCGGCGTGGACAATGACTCCAAGGCGAGCATCGAGGCCATACGGGACGACCTGCTCGCCGAAGTCCCGGGCGAGGACGGCGCGTTCGTGTGCGACTACGCGATCCTGCGCGACATTTACCGCCTCAACATGCGCAACCTCACGCGCCTTGGCGCGACGATGTTCATCGCGCTGCTCACAATAAGCAATATGGACGAGACGCCGGTCGAACCGCTCATGCTCGATAAGCTCATGCGCATCCTCCTTGCGACGCTGCGCGA